>JAOPVF010000347.1 GCA_025963195.1 Mycobacterium sp.
GACGACCCGTACCGCGACTGGGGCTCGATCGAGCGCTACGAACGGGTGGTGCCCGAACAGGATGCGCCCAATGCCGTGATCGACCAGGGCACGCAACGCGTGTTCGGCTGGAGTCGATCCGGCCCGATCAGGGCACTCCCGTGAGCGGGACGAAGAGCGGCGACGTCAAGGTGACGCGATGGGTCGCGATGATCGCGGGCCTGATCGGCTTCGTGTGCGCAGTGCTCACCCCGCTGCTGCCGGTGGTGCAGACCACGGCGACGCTGAACTGGCCGCAGGCCGGACAGATGAACAGCGTCACCGCACCGCTCATCACGTTCACGCCGGTCACCATGTCGGTGACGGTGCCGTGCGACGTCATCCGGCAGATGCCGCCCGCGGGCGGCATGGTCCTCGGCACCGCACCCGCCGACGGCAAGCAAGCCGCACTCAACGGGTTGTTCGTCAACGTCAGCAGCACCCGGGTCGACGTCACCGACCGCAACGTGGTGATCTCGAGCGTGCCGAGGGCACGGGTGGTCGGCACCGAAACGTCGCCGGGATGTTCCAGCATCGAGATCACGTCGTCGGAGGCAGGCACGTTCGCCACGCTCGTCGGGCTGACGTACACCTCGGGACCGACCGCGGGGCAGCCGCTGCGCAGCGGCTTCGCCGATCCGAACCTGCGACCGGCGATCGTCGGCGTGTTCACCGACCTGACCGGTGCTGCGCCGCAGGGACTTTCACTGTCGGCGACCATCGATACCCGCTACACCACGACGCCGACCGCGCTGAAGCTGACCGCGATGGTGCTTGCCATCATCGCGACCATCATCGCTCTGGTCGCCCTGTGGCGCCTCGACCAACTCGACGGCAGACGGATGCAACGGGTGATCCCGTCGCGCTGGCGAACGTTCACCGCCGTCGACGTCGTCGTGGTCGGCGGCTTCCTGCTCTGGCACGTGATCGGTGCCAACTCGTCCGACGACGGCTACATCCTGCAGATGGCACGGATCGCCGACCACGCCGGTTACATGTCGAACTACTTCCGCTGGTTCGGCAGTCCAGAAGACCCGTTCGGCTGGTTCTACAACCTGCTCGCCTTGATGACGCACGTCAGCGACGCCAGCATCTGGATGCGGTTGCCGGACTTGATCTGTGCACTGGTCTGCTGGCTGCTGCTGTCCCGCGAGGTACTGCCCCGCCTCGGACCTGCCGTGTCGACCAGTCGACCCGCACTGTGGGCGGCAGGCCTGGTGCTGCTGGCCGCGTGGATGCCGTTCAACAACGGCCTGCGCCCCGAGGGGCAGATTGCCGCCGGGGCGTTGATCACCTACGTGCTCATCGAGCGGGCGATCATCTCCGGTCGGCTCACCCCCGCGGCACTGGCGATCACGGCTGCGGCCTTCACGCTCGGCATCCAGCCCACCGGCCTGATCGCCGTCGCCGCACTGCTGGCCGGTGGCCGCCCGCTGTTGCGCATCCTGGTGCGGCGGCACCGCGTGGTCGGCACATGGCCTCTGGTGCTGCCACTGCTCGCCGCAGGCACCGTGATCCTCGCCGTGGTGTTCGCCGACCAGACCCTGGCAACGGTCATGGAGGCCACCAGGCTGCGCACCGCCATCGGCCCGAGCCAGCCGTGGTACACCGAGAATCTGCGCTACTACTATCTGTTCCTGCCGACCGTCGACGGCTCGCTGTCGCGCCGGTTCGGTTTCTTCATCACCGCGCTGAGCCTGTTCGCGTCACTGTTCATCATGTTGCGGCGCAAGCGGGTTGCCGGCGTGGCCCGCGGGCCGGCATGGCGTCTGATGGGCGTCATCTTCGGCACGATGTTCTTCCTGATGTTCACTCCGACCAAGTGGGTTCACCACTTCGGGTTGTTCGCCGCGGTCGGCGCGGCGATGGCCGCGCTGGCCACCGTGCTGGTGTCCCGGGTGGTGTTGCGTTCGGCGCGCAACCGGATGGCGTTCACCGCAGCCGTGCTGTTTCTGCTGGCGCTGTGCTTCGCCACCACCAACGGCTGGTGGTACGTCTCCAGTTACGGCGTGCCGTTCAACAACGCGATGCCCAAGATCGCCGGGATGACGGTCAGCACGATCTTCTTCGTACTGTTCGCCATCGCCGCACTGTGGGCGTTCTGGCTGCACTTCGCGCCCCGCGACAGACCCGAGGGCAAGGTCTCGCGATGGATGGCGGCTGCCCCCATTCCGATCACCGCCGCCGTCATGGTGGTGCTGTTCGTCGGATCGATGGTCGTCGGGGTGGTGCGCCAGTACCCGACCTACACCAACGCCTCGTCGAACCTGCGCGCGTTCGCGGGTGGCTGCGGCCTCGCCGACTACGTGCTGGTCGAACCGGACTCCAACGACGGCTTCCTGCAACCCCTTCCAGGCAACTACGGTCCGCTCGGACCGCTCGGCGGGGTGAACCCCGTAGGGTTCACCCCGAGCGGCGTGCCGGACCATATCGTCGCCGAGGCGATCCGGCTGACCAACCCCGCGCCAGGCACCGACTACGACTGGGACGCGCCGGTCAAGCTCACCTCGCCGGGCATCAACGGATCCACCGTCCCACTGCCCTACGGACTCGACCCCAAGCGGGTACCGCTCGCAGGGACGTACGTCCAAGGCGCGCAACAGGAAAGCCGCCTTGCGTCGGCCTGGTACCAGTTGCCCGCGCCCGACGCCGCGCATCCGCTGGTAGTCGTGACCGCAGCGGGCAACATCACCGGCAACAGCGTGTTCAACGGCCACACCACGGGCCAGACGGTGGCCCTCGAGTACGCGAAGCCCGGACCCGACGGCGCACTGGTAGCTGCAGGCCGGGTGGAGCCCTACGACATCGGGCCCATCCCGTCGTGGCGCAACCTGCGCTACGACCGATCCGA
>JAOPVF010000381.1 GCA_025963195.1 Mycobacterium sp.
CGCGGCGAGTCTGGACGACGCCCTGGCCTCGTTGCTCGACGCCGAAGGCTACCGGGCGACCATCGACGAATGAGAAAACGGGCGGGGGTGGACCCATCGGCAGGGGCCGCGCGGTACGGTCGACACAGACGCATGACGGACGGCCGCGAGGCTGACCGGTCATGCCATACATCGCCACAGCAGCCAGTTAGGAGCAGCGGGTGACGGATAACGACACCAGTTCGGGAGCTGACCAGACTTCTGACGAAGTCACCGTGGAGACCACATCGGTCTTTCGCGCGGATTTCCTCAACGAGCTGGACGCTCCGGCAACGGCAGGAAGCGAGAGCGGAGTCTCGGGGGTCGAGGGTCTGCCAACGGGATCGGCGTTGCTCGTCGTCAAGCGCGGGCCCAATGCGGGCTCGCGCTTCCTGCTCGACCAGGCCACCACGTCGGCGGGTCGACATCCCGACAGCGACATCTTCCTCGACGACGTCACGGTGAGTCGCCGCCACGCCGAGTTCCGTCTGGAGAGCAGCGAATTCCAGGTGGTCGACGTCGGCAGCCTCAATGGCACCTACGTCAACCGTGAACCGGTCGACTCGGCGGTCCTTGCCAACGGCGACGAGGTGCAGATCGGCAAGTTTCGCCTGGTGTTCCTGACCGGGCCCAAGACAGACGACGGCAGCTCGGGCAGTTAGCAGGATGACATGACGGCGATGAGCGCCCGCGCGGGAGCGCAAATGACGGCGATGAGCGCCTGCGCGAAGAGCAAATGACACAGCCCGACACCCCAGCGCTGGCCGGGATGTCGATTGGTGCCGTCCTCGATCTGTTGCGACCCGACTTTCCGGACGTCACCATCTCCAAGATCCGGTTCTTGGAGGCCGAGGGGCTGGTCACGCCCGAGCGCACTCCGTCCGGTTATCGGCGGTTCACCGCCTACGACTGTGCCCGCCTGAGGTTCGTCCTCACCGCGCAGCGAGATCAGTACCTGCCGCTCAAGGTGATCAAGGCCCAACTGGACGCACAGCCCGACGGCGAATTGCCTCAGACCGGTTCGGCGTACGGGGTGCGCCTGGTGCAGGTGTCGGACGGCGACGGCGTCCATGACACGGCCGCCGTTGGGCCTCCGCAGGTCCGGCTGAGCCGGGAGGATCTGTTGTCCCGCTCAGGCGTCGACGACGAGATGCTCACCGCGCTGATCCGGTCCGGCATCGTCAAGCCCGGCCCGGCAGGCTTCTTCGACGAGCACTCGGTGGTCACCGCCCAGTGCGCTCGGGCGCTCGCCGAATACGGCATCGAGCCCCGCCATCTGCGCGCCTTCAGGTCCGCAGCGGACCGGCAGTCCGACCTGATCGCACAGATCGCGGGTCCGGTCGTGAAGGCGGGCGCGCGTGATCGCGCCGACGACCTGGCTCGCGAGGTCGCGGCACTGGCGATCACGTTGCACACGTCGCTGATCAAGTCAGCCGTGCGCGACGTTTTGGATCGCTGAGGACTAGACTCGAATCGACGGTTTGAGGTGCGGAGGGCAGACACAGATGGCCGAGGTTCGTGTGGTCGGCATTCGCGTGGAACAGCCACAGAACCAGCCGGTTCTGCTGTTGCGGGAGTCCAACGGTGACCGTTACCTACCCATCTGGATAGGTCAGCCCGAGGCGGCGGCGATCGCACTCGAGCAGCAGGGTGTCGAGCCCTCGCGGCCGCTGACCCACGATCTGATCCGAGATCTGATTGCCGCGCTTGGCCATTCGCTCAAAGAGGTGAGGATCGTCGATCTGCAGGAGGGCACCTTCTACGCCGACCTGGTCTTCGACCGAGACATCAAGGTGTCTGCGCGGCCGTCGGACTCGGTGGCGATCGCCCTTCGGGTCGGCGTCCCGATCTACGTGGAGGAGGCGGTGCTCGCCGAGGCCGGCCTGCTCATCCCCGACGAAGGCGACGAGGAAGCCACCGGTGGCGCCGTGCGCGAGGACGAGGTGGAGAAGTTCAAGGAGTTCCTGGACAGCGTGTCGCCCGATGACTTCAAGGCGACGTGAGCGGCTCGTAGCGGCGGCCGGCAGGGTTCTGATTTGTCACGGATGCGTCTCAACTGACCTGTGTCGCTCGACACGCGGAGCGGGTTTCACGGTTCCGCGAATCGGGCAGCCATACTTTGAATTGACGACGGGCAGTCACGGCTCGGCGGGAAGCGTATGCTCGACACATTCGAGCTTGGAGCAAACGCGTTGCCCCGCAGTTCAGACTGTGTAGCACGAAGCGAGTTCGACTCGGCGAAGGGATGGACTGTGGGCGACACGCCACGTCAAGAGCAGTTGGATCTGACTTCCGGTGGCTCGCCCACGCAGGCGGCACCAACGCCGGCCAGCGAACCCGTTCAGGGCGGTCTGTTCCCCGATGACTCCGTGCCGGATGAACTCGTGGGCTACCGCGGGCCGAGCGCCTGCCAGATCGCAGGTATCACCTACCGCCAGCTGGACTACTGGGCGAGGACCTCACTGGTGGTCCCGTCCATCCGCGGCGCAGCTGGCTCGGGCAGCCAGCGGCTCTACTCCTTCAAGGACATCCTGGTCCTGAAGATCGTGAAAAGGCTTCTCGATACCGGGATCTCGCTGCACAACATCCGGGTCGCGGTCGACCACCTCCGCCAGCGTGGCGTGAAGGACCTGGCCAACATCACCCTGTTCTCCGACGGCACCACCGTCTACGAGTGCACGTCCGCCGAAGAGGTCGTCGACCTCTTGCAGGGCGGCCAGGGCGTGTTCGGCATCGCGGTGTCCGGGGCGATGCGGGAACTGACCGGCGCCATCGCGGACTTCCCCGGTGAGCGCGCCGACGGCGGCGAATCCATCGCAACGCCCGAGGACGAACTGGCCTCGCGTCGCAAGCACCGCGACCGCAAGATCGGCTGACCACCCACCGGGTGGCTTCGCTGCCCTCCGGATCGATCTCCCGGGTCGCTTCGCTCCTACCCTCCGGTAGACTCGGGGACGCATCGTCCCTGCGCGGGAGAGTTCCGTGGCCGCCAGCCACGGGCGCCGAAGGAGCAACACCTCTCCGTCAACCTCTCAGGCACCCAGGACCGCGAAGGGCCCCGATGCCTCTGGAAAGCGGTGCGCCGTCGTAGGTCAGAACGGCGCACCCGCCCATGGGGAAAGGCACCCGCGCCGTCCGCCGGGTCACCGAATCTCTCAGGCGCCCGGTTCGGGTCGACGACAGAGGGAGAGGATCGCAGATTTTTCTGCGCGCCGAACCTGAGAGGTCGTCCGTGTCCGGTACTCAATCCCATTTCACGGCCCAGCATCACCTTCCCCGCTTCGCGGACCGGCACATCGGCCCCGACGCCGACGCCGTCGCAACAATGCTGAAGGTCATCGGGGTGGAGTCTTTCGCCGAACTCGCCGAGAAGGCGCTCCCCGCTGGGATTCTCGACACGGTTACCGTCGATGGGCTGGCGCCAGGGCTCGATCAGCTGCCCCCACCGGCGACGGAGGAGCAGGCGCTGGCCGAACTGCGCGCCATGGCGGACGCCAACACGGTCGCGGTGTCGATGATCGGGCAGGGCTATTTCGACACGCTGACGCCAGCGGTGTTGCGCCGCAACATCCTCGAGAACCCAGCGTGGTACACCGCATACACCCCGTACCAGCCGGAGATCAGCCAGGGCCGGCTGGAGGCACTGCTGAACTTCCAGACCATGGTCGAGGATCTGACCGGACTCGAGGTGGCGAACGCCTCGATGCTCGACGAGGCCACCGCCGCGGCCGAGGCCATGACGTTGATGCACCGCGCGGTGAAGACGTCGGTCAACCGCCTCGCGGTGGACGTCGACGTGTACGCCCAGACCGCGGCCGTGCTCGCCACCCGTGCTGCACCACTCGGCATCGAGATCGTCACCGCAGACCTGCGGGAAGGCCTGCCCGACGGCGACTTCTTCGGCGTGATCGTCCAGTCACCCGGAGCCAGCGGCGTCGTCACCGACTGGACCGCCCTCGTCGCTCAGGCGCACGAGCGTGGCGCGCTCGTCGCCGTCGGTGCCGACCTCCTTGCGGTCACGCTGATCGCTCCGCCCGGCCAGATCAACGCCGACGTGGCGTTCGGAAGCACCCAACGCTTCGGCGTGCCAATGGGGTTCGGTGGTCCGCACGCCGGATATCTGGCAGTGCACACCAAGCATGCGAGGCAGCTGCCCGGCCGATTGGTCGGCGTCTCGGTGGACTCAGACGGATCGGTGGCGTACCGACTCTCGCTGCAGACGCGCGAACAGCACATCCGCAGGGACAAGGCCACCAGCAACATCTGCACGGCGCAGGTGCTGCTGGCCGTGATGGCCGCGATGTATGCGAGCTACCACGGAGCGGACGGCCTCACCGCGATCGCGCACCGGGTGCACGGCCACGCGCTCGGCGTCGCGACCGGACTCGACTCGGCAGGCGTCGAGGTGGTGCACGACGCGTTCTTCGACACCGTGCTGGCCCGGGTTCCTGGCCGCGCGAAGGAGATTCGTGAAGCGGCGAAGGCTCGCGGCATCAACGTGTGGCTCGTCGACGATGACCACGTGTCGGTGTCGTGTGACGAGGCCACCACCGCCGAGCACGTCGAGCAGGTACTCGAGGCATTCGGCGCGACCCGCGGCGGGCACCACTGGCGCGGCCCTGAAATCGCCATGCGCACATCGCGATTCCTCACCCACCCGGCGTTCACCCGGTACCGCACCGAGACCGAGATGATGCGCTACCTGCGGTCACTCGCCGACAAGGACATTGCGCTGGACCGCAGCATGATTCCGCTCGGATCGTGCACGATGAAGCTCAACGCGGCGGCCGAGATGGAGTCGATCACCTGGCCGGAGTTCGCCCGTCAGCATCCCTTTGCGCCCGCCTCGGACACACCAGGCCTGCGCAAGCTGATCGCCGAGCTCGAGGCGTGGCTGACCCAGCTCACCGGATATGACGCGGTCTCCCTGCAGCCCAATGCGGGTTCGCAGGGCGAGTACGCGGGCCTGCTGGCGATCCACGCATACCACGAAAGCCGCGGCGACAGCGCACGCGACGTCTGCTTGATCCCGTCGAGCGCGCACGGCACCAACGCGGCGTCGGCGGCACTGGCAGGCATGCGCGTCGTGGTGGTGGCGTGCCGCGACAACGGTGACGTCGACCTGGATGACTTGCGCGCCAAGGTGTCTGAGCACGCCGATCGTGTTGCCGCACTGATGATCACCTATCCGTCCACGCATGGCGTGTTCGAGCACGACATCGCAGAGATCTGCGCAGCGGTGCACGACGTCGGCGGCCAGGTGTACGTCGACGGGGCCAACCTGAACGCGTTGGTTGGCCTGGCCCGCCCCGGCCGCTTCGGCGGCGACGTCAGCCACCTGAACCTGCACAAGACGTTCTGCATCCCGCACGGCGGTGGCGGCCCAGGGGTCGGTCCCGTCGCGGTGCGCTCGCACCTTGCGCCGTACCTGCCTGGCCACCCGCTGGCCGAGGAGCTCACCGACACCTATACCGTGTCCGCCGCCCCGTACGGGTCGGCGTCGATCCTGCCGATCACGTGGGCCTACATCCGGATGATGGGTGCGCCCGGGTTGCGCGCCGCGACGCTCACCGCGATCGCGTCGGCCAACTACATCGCCCGCCGCCTCGACGAGTACTACCCGGTGCTCTACACCGGGGAGAACGGCATGGTGGCACACGAGTGCATCCTGGATCTGCGCGGGATCACCAAGAGCACCGGCGTCACCGTGGACGACGTGGCGAAGCGGTTGGCGGACTACGGTTTCCACGCTCCCACGATGAGTTTCCCCGTGGCGGGCACGCTCATGGTGGAGCCGACGGAGAGCGAGAGCCTGACCGAGGTGGACGCGTTCTGCGAGGCGATGATCTCCATCCGCGCCGAGATCGACCAGGTCGGGTCCGGTGCATTGCCCGCGGACGACAACCCACTACGCAACGCCCCGCACACCGCCGAATGCCTGCTGGTGGCCGATTGGGATCACCCCTACAGCCGCGAACAGGCGGCCTACCCGCTTGGCAAGGCGTACCGGCCCAAGGTCTGGCCGCCCGTGCGACGCATCGATGCCGCGTACGGCGACCGCAATCTGGTGTGCTCCTGCCCGCCGGTGGAGGCCTTCGCCTGACGCCGAACGGAGCCCGGTCGCCGCTAGCTCAACAGATCGTTGATGTCGGCGACCATCTCGGGGGAGTCCGAGGCAGGCACGCTCTGGTACTGGCCACCGGTGATCTCGGTGATGGCCTGCCAGGTCGCCCGATCCGGGTCGTCGCCAACGTTGATGACGTTGATGGCCACCTTCTTGGCCGGGTCGAATGCCGCGCGGATCGTGTCCTGCAGACTCGATCCGTTCAGCGACTGGTCGGTGTGTGGGCCCGAGGTGATGATCAGAACCGAATTCGGTTGCCCGGTACGGAAGTTGGTGACCGCGTCGGTGTAGACGTTACGCAGGGTGGTGAATGACACCCGGCCGCTGGTGGTCGACGCCAACCCGTCGAGTCCGGCGACGAGCGCGGCACTGCGCGGCTGACCCTGCACCGGATCGGCGAGTGGACCGACCGGAACCAGGGTCGACCCCTCGGTTCCGTTGAACGTCGTCAATCCGACGACCGCGTTGGGTGGCAGCGCCTGCACGCGGGTCTTCAACGCCGTCACCACCGGGTTGAGGTTCAGTGTCTGATCGAGCATCACCGATACCGCGCCCGTGCCCGACGGCGTGCTCGGGCCTGCCGACGGGGGACCCGACACCGCGTTGGCCAGTGTGGCGCGCATGGAGTTGTCGCCAACGGACATCGGCGCCGCCAGCGAGCCGAGGTCGGTGACGTCGTTCTTCGGGGGTGCGCCGCCGTCGGTGCGGAAGCCAGCCTTGGCCAACTCGGTCATGGGTTCGGCTTGGCGTAGGTACCTGGCGAACTCGCTTGCGGCGCTCACCTGTTCCTGGGAAAGCCAAGTGCCTGCGAGCAATACGGTCGGATAGTCGGCGACGGCGGGAGGGCCAGGCGGAAGCCAGGATGCCAACTTGTCCTTGGCGTCGGGCATCGATCCGCCGCGCTGGAAGAGCTGCTGCTCGGTGCTGACCACTGCGTGCACCGGCGCCGTAGCCGGGTCGTCGGCCTGCACCAGGGCGTCCATCGCGGTCGATGCCTTGTTGTCGGCAAGCTTGGGTTGACCGGCCATCAGCGTGCTCACGGCGGGGGTGCCTGCGGTGGCGGGCGCGCCGGGTGCGGCCGACGTCGTGGCGACTGCCTCTGCGGCCAGGTAACTGGCGTCGCTGTCGCCGGTCAGCGGCAGCGCCAGCCGCAACGAGCCCCAGCCTGACAGGTTGAGTCCGTCCATTGACGTCGGGTTGGTCTGCAAGCCAGGCAGCGTCGACCAATTCTGTTGTGCCAGCGCATGCTTCAGCTGAGGGCGCACGGCAAGCACCACCGGGGATGTGACAAGGGAGCGACTGTCGCTGACCGTCTGTTCGCCGGCGACGGCTTCGAGCCGTGCCTCCGACACCGAGCTGCCAGGGATCCACAAGGCCGGGCGCTCACCGAGATCGCCGGGCCACGCGCCGACGAAACCGTTCACCACCGCGTCGGAATCGGCGGACTTCACCCCGACTTTCACGCATCGGTCCCCGACGGGGGCCGCGGTCTGGTTGTACTTGTCGGCAAGGGCGCGCAGCGGGTCGGCGATGCTGGGATCGGCGACAACGGCGACGGCGACTTCGCCCTCCACGCAGCGGGCGGCCCCTGCATGCGACCGATTGGACAGCGCGTCACCGAAGAAGCGCCACCCGATGACCCCGCCGACGACAACCACCACGGCGACGAGGGCCGCGATGACGCCGATGCTGACGCCGCGCCGCTTGGGATCGACCGCCCGGTGGCTGCCCGTCCACTCGCCACCCTCCCAGTCACCGCCGTGCGCACGTCCCGACGCGGGTGGCCGCGGGGGATTCGCGGCGAAGGAGTGCGTCGGGGCTTCGGGCTCCTCAACGCCGTAGTCCGGCTCGTCGCGCTCCCAGAAGTTCGGCTCGTACCCGGGTTGGCGCTGCGCCGGTTCTTCGTGGCCCTCTTCTACGTAGCCAGCTTCGTCGTAATCGTCTTCGTAGTCGGAGTCGTCGAAGCCGGGTTGCTCGTAACCCGTTTGGTCGTCGTGCTCGTCGCCTGCGAAATCCCGATTTTCATACGCGGGTTCGCCGGGACCCGGTTCGCCGTATCCGGGACCGGTCTCGTAGCCCCGCCGGTAGCTTGGCTGGTCGTAGGAGAAGCCCTCCGGACCGTCGTCGTGCGGAGCCCGAGGGTCGTCGGGTGCTTCGTCGGGGTCGGGAACGCTGTGCCTACCCATTCCGAACCCCTGTACTCCTTTGCTCGTCGTGCTGGCTTGCGCCGCTTTGGCCGATCAGTAGAAGGACTTGCCTTCGGCTCGGCCAAAGTCTAGTCACTGACCGGAGTTACGGGCTTTGAACTCGCGGCGGCGCCGGTGCAGGATCGGTTCGGTATAGCCGTTGGGCTGCGCGGCGCCCGACAGGATCAGCTCCTGTGCGGCCTCGAACGCGATGCTGGCCTCCGGGTCGGGCGCCATCGGCAGATAGCTCGCGTCGTTGGCGTTCTGCTCGTCGACCACGGCAGCCATCCGGCGCAGGCTGGCCTTGACGTCATCGGTGGTGATGACGCCGTGGCGCAACCAGTTCGCCAGCAGCTGGCTGGAGATGCGCAACGTGGCGCGGTCCTCCATCAGCGCGACGTTGTGGATGTCGGGCACCTTGGAACAGCCGACGCCGGCGTCGATCCAGCGCACGACGTAGCCGAGGATCGACTGGCAGTTGTTGTCGACCTCTTCGCGGATCTCCTCGGGCGCCCATGCCAGTTCGCTGGCCAACGGGATGGTCAGCAGCTCTTCGATGGTCGTCCGCTTCTTGCCAGCGAGCTCCTTCTGCACCTCGAACACGTCCACCTGGTGGTAGTGCATCGCGTGCAGTGTTGCCGCGGTTGGCGACGGCACCCATGCAGTGGTGGCGCCCGCCTTGGGCTGACCGATCTTCTGCTCCACCATGTCGGCCATCAAGTCGGTCATGGCCCACATGCCCTTGCCGATCTGGGCACGCCCGGACAGGCCGGCAGCCAGACCGGTGTCGACGTTGGCGTCCTCGTAGGCCTTGATCCAGGGCTGGCTCTTCATGGCGCCCTTGCGGATCATCGGCCCGGCTTCCATGGAGGTGTGGATCTCGTCGCCAGTGCGGTCCAGGAATCCGGTGTTGATGAACACCACCCTGTCGGCCGCTGTCTTGATGCAGGCCTTCAGGTTCAGCGTGGTGCGCCGCTCCTCGTCCATGATGCCGACCTTGAGGGTGGCCTGCGGCAGGCCGAGCACGTCCTCGACGCGGCCGAACAGCTCGCAGGTGAACGCGACCTCGTCGGGCCCGTGCATCTTCGGCTTCACGATGTAGACCGAGCCGGTGCGGCTGTTGACCAGCGGCCCGTTGGCTCCATCGTTGTCGTCGGAGCCCTTCAGTCCGTGCATTGCGATCAGCCCGGTGAACAGGGCGTCCTGGATGCCCTCGGGCACCTCGTTGCCGTCCCCATCGACGATTGCATCGTTCGTCATCAGGTGACCGACGTTGCGCACGAAAAGCAGGCTGCGTCCCGGCAGCGTGATCTTTCCACCGTCAGCTGAGGTGTAGGTGCGGTCCTGGTTGAGCACGCGGGTGAACGTCTTGTCGCCCTTGGTGACCTCTTCGGTCAGGTCGCCACGGTTCAGGCCGAGCCAGTTCCGGTAACCGAGCACCTTGTCGTCGGCGTCGACGGCGGCGATCGAGTCCTCGAAGTCCATGATCGTGGTGATCGCCGACTCGAGCACGACGTCCTTGATGCCAGCCGCGTCGGTGGCGCCGACGGGGGACTCGGGGTCGACGAGAATCTCGATGTGCAGGCCGTGGTTCTTCAACAACACCGACCAGGTGGGAGAGCCGAGCTCGCCGGTGTAGCCGACGAACTTCTCGGGCTGGGCGAGGCCGACCGACTGTCCATCACCGAGATCGATGAGGAGCTGACCGGCCCCATCCTCCTGGCTGATCTCGATGCCCGCGGCCTGGTCCCAGGTTCCCGACGCCAGCGGCACGGCGTCGTCGAGGAAGCCGCGGGCGTAGGCGATCACCTTGTCGCCGCGCACAGTGTTATATCCAGCGTCGGTACCCGGACGCACCTTCTCGGCGCCGTCGTCCTCGGGAATGACGTCGGTGCCGTACAGCGCGTCGTACAGCGATCCCCACCGGGCGTTGGACGCGTTGAGTGCGAACCGTGCGTTCAGGATCGGCACCACCAGCTGGGGTCCGGCGGTGGTGGTGATCTCGGCGTCGACGCCTGAGGTGGTGATGGTGAAGTCGGCGGGCTCGGGCTGCAGGTAGCCGATCTCGGTGAGGAACGCCTGGTACTCCGCGGGCTCGAACGCTCCGATGACGCGCTGACGGTGCCATTTGTCGATCTGGGCCTGCAGGTCGTTGCGGCGGGCAAGCAGCTCCTGGTTCTTGGGCGCAAGGTCGGTGACCACCTTGTCCACGCCTGCCCAGAAGCTCTCCGGATCCAGCCCGGTACCGGGCAGGGCCTCGTTTGTCACGAAGTCGTGCAGCACCTTGGCCACCCGCAGATTGCCGACGGTTACGCGATCGTTCATGGGTTTTCCTCCCTAAAGCGTCGATCCATCTTACCCGTGGGTAAACCCCAGCTAATTTCCCCGCACCGCGGTCAGCAGCAGGTCACACCGGCCGGCCAGCCTCGCCCGCAGGGGCGCCGCCCGGTCGGCGACGTCCTGCTGGGCGCGAACGTACTCGGCACGACCTGCTGACGTTTCGATGGCAATCGGCTCGAAACCATATCCGGTGAGGTCGTACGGGCTCGCACGCATGTCCAACTCGCGGGCGTCAGCGGTGAGCTCGAGACAATCCATCAGCAAGCCCGACTCCACCAGCGGGCCAAGTTTTCCACAGAACTTGTAAAGGTCCATGTTGGCGTGCACGCACCCCGGCTGTTCCGTGGCGGCTTGCGACTGCCTGCTCAGCCGCTCGGCGTTACGCGGCGCGGCGGGCTCGGTGAAGAACCTATAGGCGTCGAAGTGGCTGCAACGCAACGGCATTGAGTCGACCACGGCGTCGGTGGCCGCGGCGCCGAGCCGCAGCGGAACCTCGTGCCGGATGTCGGCGGTGCGGTAGACCATCGCCCACTCGTGCAGGCCGAAGCAGTTCAACCGGGCGGGCCGACGGGCCGTGGCGTGCAGCAGATCGGCGATGAACTCGACCGTCGCGACGCGGGCCAGCAGGTGCTCGTGGGTGACGGTGACGGCCCATCCGAGCGTGCCGTAGCCGCTGCGCTCGCGGAAGCGGCCTGCCGACGCACCGCCAAGTGCCACACCGTATCCGGGATGCCAACGGCGCAGATGGCGAGGCTTCAGGCTGTAGTAGCTGAACAGGAAATCCCACACCGGGTGAACTTCGCCACGTTGGGCTCGGAGCAAGTGCGGCTCGACGAAGCGATCCACCCGCTCGGCGTGTAGACGTTCGCGCTCGGCCCACACCGATTCGTCGAGCAGGGCGTGCTCGAGTACCAGCTCAGACACGGTGGGTTCCGTCGCGAACGGTACCCACCAGATCCTCGACCAGGTCTTCCAGTGTCACCATCGCGGTCACCTGGTCGTCGGCGTCGGTCACCAGCGCGAGATGGCTGTTGTCGCGCCGCAGCCGTGACAACGCGTCGGGCAGCGGCAAGGTCGCGAGCACCCGTGGCAGCGGCCGCACCATGGACGCGTCGACGACGGCATCGAGATCGTCGACGAGCGACAGCACGTCCTTGATGTGCACGTAGCCGGTGAACCGGCCGGCATCATCGACGACGGGGAAGCGGGAGTAACCGGTCTCGGCAAGCGCCTGTTTGATGGCCGCGACGGTCGGCCCCGAGCCATCGACCGCGGCGGGAACGGCGTGAATCTCGTTGACCGGCACCGCAACGTCGGCCACGATGCGCGTGCGGATCTGCAGCGCCCGCGACAGCCTGGTGTGTTCCTCGGGGTCGAGGA
>JAOPVF010000388.1 GCA_025963195.1 Mycobacterium sp.
GTGCAGCACCAGCGCGACATCGCCATCGCGGTGAAGAACGCGCGCGAGGTTGCGTTGCTGCCGTTCAGCTCGGCGACGCGATAGATCGAGACGGAAGAACAACGGACATGAAACTGATTCTCACCGCTGAGGTCGACCATCTTGGGTCGGCCGGCGACACCGTAGAGGTGAAGGACGGCTACGGCCGTAACTATCTGCTGCCGCGTGGTCTGGCCATCGCGGCGTCTCGTGGCGCCGAGCGGCAGGCCAACGAGATTCGCCGTGCGCGCGAGATCAAGACCGTGCGCGACCTCGGTCACGCCAACGAGCTGAAGACCGCCATCGAGGGCCTCGGTGCCGTGTCGCTGGCTGTGCGCGCTTCGGGCGACGGCGGCAAGCTGTTCGGCTCGGTCACCCCGTCGGACGTCGTGGCGGCCATCAAGAAGGCCGGCGGCCCGAACCTGGACAAGCGCACCGTCCAGCTGCCCAAGGCACACATCAAGTCGGTCGGGGATCACCCGATCACGGTGCGTCTGCACCCCGACGTGGCGGCCGTCGTGTCGCTGAGCGTCGTCGCGGAGTAGTTCCCCAGCTTCGATACGCCCGGGTGAAGACCAGATCGGTCTTCACCCGGGCGTTGCTGTGTCTGCTGGCGAACACTCCTGCGGAATTGGCAGCCAGCGAAGCAACCAGCTGTTAACCTCCTCGGCGCAAACGCGCAACACAACACGCCCGAGATCGCAACCTGGCCCGACACGCCGAGGCAATTAACATCCACAACCACCGAAGCCTTTTGTGGTGCCCTTATCTGCGGGGATGTGCGAAACGGCGCCGTTCATGCACAGGTTCTCCCCAGCGCCTCAACATGAGTGTTCAACGCTATCCACACGCCATCCACGAGGTTATCAACAGCCCCGCTTTGCGGTGATCCCAGCAACGTCTAGCGTGAGCCGTCGCAAGAGAGTTTCGACGGCGCCGTCCGGTTGGCCGTCGGAGGGGTGACCTATTGTCGCGGGGAGCGACGTCGAATGCATGTTCGACAGCGATGCAGGGGAGGTGGGACGCTTCGTGGCAGTCGTGGATGACCTCGGCCATTCGGACATGGATGCTTCGCAGCCGAGGGAGGACTACGGCCGTCAGCCACCGCAGGACATGGCTGCCGAACAGTCTGTGCTCGGCGGGATGCTGCTCTCGAAGGACGCCATCGCCGACGTCCTGGAGCGGCTGCGGCCCGGCGACTTCTACCGCCCCGCGCACCAGAGCGTCTACGACGCAATCCTCGACCTCTACGGCAGGGGCGAGCCTGCCGACGCCATCACCGTCTCCGCCGAGCTCGATCGTCGGGGGCTGCTGAAGCGGGTCGGCGGCGCACCGTATCTGCACACCCTGATCTCCACGGTGCCAACCGCGGCCAACGCGGGCTACTACGCGGGCATCGTCGCCGAGAAGTCACTGCTGCGGCGCCTCGTGGAGGCCGGCACGCGTGTGGTGCAGTACGGGTACGCCGGCGCCGATGGTGCCGACGTCGCCGAGGTCGTGGACCGGGCGCAGGCCGAGATCTACGACGTCACCGAGCGCCGCACGGCCGAGGACTTCGTTCCGCTGGAGCAGCTGCTGCAGCCCACCATGGACGAGATCGACGCGATCGCGTCGCAGGGCGGCATTGCGCGCGGCGTGCCCACCGGATTCACTGATCTCGACGAGTTGACCAACGGGCTGCACCCGGGACAGATGATCGTCGTCGCGGCGAGGCCGGGTATGGGGAAGGCACTCAAGCTCGACACGCCCCTGCCGACGCCCACGGGCTGGACGACGATGGGGGAGGTTCAGGTCGGGGACGGGCTCATCGGAGCCGACGGGCATCCCACTCGGGTGGTGGCGGCCACCGAGGTCATGTTCGGGCGGCCGTGCTTCGAGGTGGAGTTCTCCGACGGGACGATGATCGTCGCGGATGCGGACCATCAGTGGCCGACTGAGTCGGGAATTCGGACGACGGCCGAACTACGTTGTGGGGCAGACCGACTCATCCCAGCCACGTTGCCCGCCCGGTTTGGGGGTACGACTGCTTTGCTGGCACTTGGTGTTCACGTCGCATGGGTCCGGCAGGTGGAGAGCGTTCCGGTGCGGTGCGTGCAGGTCGACAACGAGTCGCACCTGTATCTGGCCGGCGAGGGTATGGTTCCGACGCACAACTCGACGCTGGGACTGGACTTCCTGCGGTCGTGCTCCATCAAGAACCGACAATCGAGCATCGTGTTCTCGCTGGAGATGAGCAAGTCCGAGATCGTCATGCGACTGCTGTCGGCGGAGGCGAAGATCAAGCTTGCCGACATGCGGGCGGGCCGCATGAGCGACGACGACTGGACGCGTTTGGCGCGCCGGATGAGCGAGATCAGCGAGGCGCCGCTCTACATCGACGACTCGCCCAACCTGACGATGATGGAGATCCGGGCCAAGTCCCGCCGTTTGCACCAGAAGGCGGATCTTCGGCTGATCGTCATCGACTACCTGCAGCTGATGACGTCGGGCAAGAAGGTCGAGTCGCGTCAGCAGGAAGTGTCCGAGTTCTCCCGCCAGATCAAGCTTTTGGCGAAGGAGCTCGAAGTCCCCGTGGTCGCGATGAGTCAGCTGAATCGCGGTCCTGAGCAAAGAACCGACAAGAAGCCAATGCTGGCTGATCTACGCGAAAGCGGCAGCATCGAACAGGATGCGGACATGGTCATCTTGCTTCATCGACCGGATGCATTCGAACGCGACGACCCCCGTGGCGGTGAGGCCGACCTCATCATTGCCAAGCATCGCAATGGTCCGACGAAGACGATTACCGTTGCGCACCAGCTACATCTGTCTCGCTTCACGAACATGGCGCATTAGGAGCTGGGAGGTGTAGGTTCCCAGTTTCCGTGTCCAAATCCCAGTTGAGATGTCCAGTGGATGTCCAATTGGACACGAAATTGAGAAATGATCAGACCATTCCTGCGGTGGGGCTGAATGGCGAGACAACGGGGTGCGCTACGTCGTGCTGGCGAATCTCAGCCTTGGCCAACGCAGTCTGCGGAAGGGCCTGGCCGCGGTGCGGCCGTTCAACAAGGTCGTCTAGGCGCTCAGGAAGTTCTGACCCCCGCCGGGAGTGTCGCTCGACGCGGGCGCTCGATGGGGGCAGTGGCACGTCGTGACCCGATCCAAGGCAGCATTATCGGTGGATGCTGCGATCATGCTGGAACCCTTTGTGGCACAGCATGATAACGAATACGCAGATTACCGGTAACCCGCCGTTTTCGTTTCCGCCGTATTCGGTCTCGGGCCCACGCGGTGGCATAGCTGGGACCCACAAGGACGGGGAATGGGCGGCCACCATGGTTCGAACGGTTCGGTTAGCGTCGAAGTGATGAATGATCAGAGGCGATCGCCTTTGCTGGTGCGTCCGATGTCCGCGGACGACGCGCGGAAGGTGAGTTGACAGGTGTCACCCACCCGATCTAATGACGGAACGCGTCCCGTCGAGGACCGTCGGCGCATGCACGCGCGCATCGGCGTTGACGACACCATGTTGTGCTCGCGATCGGGCTCTGCTGCCGGCGGCGGGCCGTGCGTACCGTCACCGTGACGAAACATCTCAGCTAACTGCACGCGCAAGCGCACTGACATGAACGGCAGGTGTAGCCGTCGCACGAGCATATTCGGGTAGTTCTGCAGAAATGACACGAATCTGAGACAAAAGCCGGATGACATCGCGTGA
>JAOPVF010000391.1 GCA_025963195.1 Mycobacterium sp.
CTCGGCGTCGACCTGATCGGTGGAGATCAGTCGTTCGAAAAGCGCCCCTACCCGCCCGGCCAGCACGGCCGCGCGCGGATCAAGGAGAGCGAGTACCGCCAGCAGCTGCAGGAGAAGCAGAAGGCCCGCTTCACCTACGGCGTGATGGAGAAGCAGTTCCGCCGCTACTACGAAGAGGCCAACCTCCACGACGGCAAGACGGGTGAGAACCTGCTGCAGATCCTGGAGAGCCGCCTGGACAACGTCGTGTACCGGGCCGGGCTCGCCCGTACGCGTCGCATGGCACGCCAGCTGGTCAGCCACGGCCACTTCACGGTCAACGGTGTCAAGGTCGACATCCCGAGCTACCGGGTGTCGCAGTACGACATCATCGACATCAAGGAGCGGTCGCTGAACACGCTGCCGTTCGAGCTGTCCCGGCAGACCGCGGGCGATCGCCCGGTCCCGTCGTGGCTGCAGGTCGTCGGCGAGCGTCAGCGCATCCTGATCCACCAGCTCCCCGAGCGGGCGCAGATCACGGTGCCGCTCACCGAGCAGCTCATCGTCGAGTTCTACTCGAAGTAGTAGTACCCCTGCCCCCGTCCAGACGACGGGGGCAGGTCACCAAACCGGCATCAAATAGCGGGTGCCGAGAAGGAGATGGAAACAATGCTGATCTCTCAGCGACCCACATTGTCCGAGGAGAGCTTGGCCGACAATCGGTCGAAGTTCGTCATCGAACCGTTGGAGCCCGGATTCGGTTACACCTTGGCGAACTCGCTTCGGCGGACCCTGCTGTCGTCCATCCCGGGCGCGGCGGTCACCAGCATCCGCATCGACGGTGTGCTGCACGAGTTCACCACCGTCCCCGGGGTGAAGGAAGACGTCACCGACATCATCCTGAACCTCAAGGGTCTGGTCGTGTCGTCCGAGGAGGACGAGCCCGTCACCATGTACCTGCGCAAGCAGGGCCCGGGTGCGGTCACCGCGGGTGACATCGTTCCGCCCGCGGGCGTGACGGTGCACAACCCCGACATGCACATCGCGACCTTGAACGACAAGGGCAAGCTCGAGGTCGAGCTGGTCGTCGAGCGTGGCCGCGGTTACGTGCCTGCCGTGCAGAACAAGGCGTCGGGCGCCGAGATCGGCCGTATCCCAGTCGATTCCATCTACTCGCCGGTCCTCAAGGTCACCTACAAGGTGGAGGCCACCCGTGTCGAGCAGCGCACCGACTTCGACAAGCTGATCCTCGACGTCGAGACCAAGAACTCGATCACGCCGCGTGACGCCCTGGCGTCGGCGGGTAAGACCCTGGTCGAATTGTTCGGTCTGGCACGGGAACTCAACGTCGAGGCCGAGGGCATCGAGATCGGGCCGTCGCCCGCAGAGGCCGATCACATCGCGTCGTTCGCGCTGCCGATCGACGATCTGGAACTGACCGTCCGTTCGTACAACTGCCTCAAGCGTGAGGGTGTGCACACGGTGGGCGAGCTCGTCTCGCGCACGGAGTCCGATCTGCTGGACATCCGCAACTTCGGTCAGAAGTCCATCGACGAGGTCAAGATCAAGCTGCACCAGCTCGGTCTCTCGCTGAAGGACAGCCCGGCCACCTTCGATCCGTCCGAGGTCGCTGGCTACGACGTGGCCACCGGCACCTGGAACAGTGACGCCAGCTATGACCTGGACACCGACCAGGACTTCACCGAAACCGAAGAGCTCTAAGAAAAACCGTCCCGGTCCTACCTGATACGGGGATCGGCCACATAAGGAGATAGTCGCAATGCCCAAGCCCACTAAGGGTCCTCGCCTCGGCGGGTCGTCCTCGCACCAGAAGGCGCTCTTGGCCAACCTGGCCACGTCGCTGTTCGAGCACGGCCGGATCAAGACCACCGAGCCGAAGGCGCGGGCGTTGCGTCCGTACGCGGAGAAGCTGATCACCCACGCCAAGAAGGGCACGCTGCACAACCGGCGTGAGGTGATGAAGAAGATCCGCGACAAGGACGTCGTGCATGCCCTGTTCGCCGAGATCGGACCCTTCTTCGCCGACCGCGCAGGCGGCTACACCCGGATCATCAAGGTGGAGGCACGCAAGGGCGACAACGCCCCGATGGCCGTCATCGAGCTGGTGCGGGAGAAGACGGTGACGTCTGAGGCCAATAGGGCTCGCCGTGCATCTGCCTCCAAGGCTTCGAAGGCGGCTGAGCCCGCCGCGGCAGCTCCGGTTGTCGAGGAAGAGGCTTCCGTCGAGGAGACGGTCGACGAGATCAAGGCCGAGGACGCCGCGATCGAAGACGCCCAAACCGCCGAGGCCAACCAGGCTGAAGCCGAGGCCACCGTGGCGGCAGCGGAGGCCGACGAGAAGGCCGAGTCGGACGAGGATGCCGACAAGTCCTAACAGCATGACCGACGACGAGCCCGCCACCGATTCCGGTGGCGGGTTCGTTCGTCTGCGGTTCGACATCGCTTACGACGGAACCGATTTCGCCGGCTGGGCCGCCCAGACCGGGCAGCGCACCGTCGCCGGTGTCCTCGACGATGCGCTGAGTACGGTGTTCCGCACCCCCGTCGTGACGCGGGCGGCTGGTCGCACCGACACCGGCGTGCATGCCGAAGGCCAGGTGGCGCACGTCGACGTGCCCGCCGACGCGGTCGCTTACGCGTACCCACGCAGCCCACGTGACGGTGAGCCCGAATTCCTGCCGCTGGTGCGGCGGTTGGGAAAGTTCCTGCCCGAGGACGTCCGCGTGCTCGACACCGTAAGGGCGCCAGCCGGATTCGATGCCAGGTTCTCGGCGTTGCGGCGCCACTACGCTTACCGGCTGTCCACGGCGCCCTACGGTGTCGAACCGCAACAGGCCCGCTTCGTCACGCCGTGGCCACGGCCGCTCGACGTCGACGCGATGACCGCGGCGTCGCGAAACCTATTGGGGCTGCACGACTTCGCCGCCTTCTGCAAGCATCGTGATGGAGCCACCACCATTCGGGACCTGCAACGGCTGGCCTGGTCGCGCGACGGTGACGCGGTCACCGCGTACGTCACCGCCGACGCATTCTGCTGGTCGATGGTCCGGTCGTTGGTCGGCGCGCTGCTGACAGTGGGGGAGGGCCGCCGCGAACCCGGTTGGTGCGCCGAGTTATTGACGGCCACGCGACGATCTAGCGGGTTCGCCGCAGCGCCCGCGCGCGGCCTGACCTTCGTCGCGGTCGACTATCCGCCCGACGATCAACTCGAGGCGCGGACGGCCGTGACCCGCGACGTGCGGACGCCCGACGAGGTTCAGACCTAGCCGACGGCTACTGGGGCGGCGGTGGTGGTGCGAGCCTGCCCGCGACGAAGTCGGCCGCCTCGTTGACCATGCCGGCGTCGAGATAGGCCTTGGCCAAGTGGTCGGGCCAGTTGTTCTTCCACGTATCCGGATCGGCCGGGTTGCAGATCGGGTCGGCACCGTGGCACTGCTCGATGGTCCTGTCCCGGTAGACCGGGTTGAAGCTTCCAAGGGGGCCGGCCCACTGGATGCCGTTGCCGAACAGGGCGACCGCGGCGATGTGCTGCTCCATCTCCGGCGGCAGCGGCTGGTTGAAGCCGAAGAACTGGAACGGCAGGGCCAGCACGACGTCGGTGACCCCGGCCCCCAACGAGTACCCGCCGAGCACGATCCGGGTGTTGGGGCAGCTGGCGGCGGTGCTCTGAATGCGCTGGCTCATGTCGTTGGCGCCGACGTCGATCTGGTTGTCGGCGGGGTAGCGCACCGCGTAGAGGTTGACGTTCTTCTTCGTCTTCTGGCGAAGCGCGCTGACGAAGGGGTTGCCGATCGCCCCGGCGCCTGCGGGCTCCATGCGGCCGCGGGCGAAGATCACCTCGACGTCGGGGCACGCCGCCGCCGAGGCCGACGCGATGGTGCGTGTCGAGAGCGCGGGACCGGCCAACAGGGCACCCG
>JAOPVF010000448.1 GCA_025963195.1 Mycobacterium sp.
GTTCGCGCTGTACAGCACGGGCGAGCCGGAGAGTTCTGCACCGACGGAGATCAAGCCTGCGAAGTCCGTCCCGCCCGACGTCGTCGGCGAACTGGACTACGAGTCGCTCACGCTGGCTCAGCTGCGCGCGCGGCTGCCTTCGCTCAAGGTGGCCGATCTCGAGGCACTGCTGGCCTACGAGGACGCGACGAAGTCCCGTGCGCCGTTCCAGACTCTGCTGGCCAACAGGATCACCCGCGCGACCACGAAGTGACCCAGCCGAGCTCACCGGAGAATCCCTGGCCCGTCCGCGCGGTCGCCATCCGGGTGGCGGGCTGGATCGACAAGCTCGGCACGGTGTGGGTGGAGGGTCAGCTGACCCAGCTCAACGTCCGGCCCGACGCCAAGACGGTGTTCATGGTGTTGCGCGATCCCGCCGCCGACATGTCGTTGACGTTGACGTGCCCGCGCGACCTGGTGCGCAACGCCCCGGTCAAGCTCGCCGAGGGCACGCAGGTGGTGGTGTGTGGCAAGCCCAACTTCTACACGGGTCGCGGCACGTTTTCGTTGCGGGTCAGCGAGATCCGCGCGGTCGGTCTCGGCGAGCTGCTTGCGAGGATCGACAGGTTGCGCCGGCTGCTGGATGCCGAGGGCCTCTTCGACGTTCGGCTGAAGCGCCCAATTCCGTTCCTGCCCAACACCATCGGGCTCATCACGGGGCGGGCGTCGGCCGCCGAGCGCGACGTGACGTCGGTCGCGCAGGCCCGCTGGCCCGCGGTGCGCTTCGCCATCCGCAACGCGATCGTGCAGGGCCCCAACGCCGTCCCCCAGATCGTCGAGGCACTGCGTGACCTCGATGCCGACCTCGACGTCGACGTCATCGTGGTGGCGCGGGGTGGCGGCAGCGTCGAGGACCTCCTGCCGTTCTCCGACGAGACGCTGTGCCGCGCCATCGCCGCGTGCACGACGCCGGTCGTCAGCGCCATCGGCCACGAACCCGACAGCCCGTTGTGCGATCTGGTTGCCGACGTGCGGGCCGCAACGCCAACCGATGCGGCCAAGCGCGTCGTGCCCGACGCCGTCGCCGAACAGGCGCTGGTCTCCGATTTGCGCCGCCGTAGCGCACGTGCACTGCGCAACTGGGTACACCGCGAGCAGCACACGCTGAGCCAGCTGCGCAGCAGGCCGGTACTTGCACAACCGCTCGCTGCGCTGACCGCGCGCGGCGAGGAGATTCACCGAGCCCGCGCCGCCGCCCGCCGTGACGTCACCCGTCTGGTCGCGTCCGAGACCGACCGGGTCGGGCACTTGTCGGCCCGCCTCGCCACACTTGGTCCGGCGGCGACGCTGGCGCGCGGGTATGCCGTCGTGCAGGTCGTGTCGGATTCCATGGCCGTGCTGCGTTCGGTCGAGGACGCTCCTGCGGGCACCCGGCTGCGAATCCGCGTCGCCGACGGTGCCGTCACTACGCTCAGCGAGGGGTCAGATGAAGCCCATTAGTCAATTGGGATACGAGCAGGCGCGCGACGAACTGATCGAGGTAGTGCGCGCCCTCGAGCAGGGCGGTCTGGATCTCGACGCCTCGCTGAAGCTGTGGGAAAGAGGCGAAGAGCTGGCCAAACGGTGCGAGGAGCATCTGGAGGGCGCACGCAAGAAGGTCGAAACGGCGCTCGCGTCGCGCGATGACGACAATGGTTGAGAACGCAACTGCCCAGAGCGTGCCGAATCAGAACTGGAACACGTTATAGTTTTCTGGGTATGATTCGGCTCCATGGGTGACTCAACGCTGATTCCTGACCCCTCTGCTCCTCGCGTCCGCACCGACCTCGGCCGCGTCCTGGTAACGGGTGGCTCCGGCTTCGTCGGCACCAACCTGGTGACCGAACTTCTCGACCGCGGACACGAGGTCCGCTCGTTCGACCGGGCACCGTCACCGCTGCCCGAACATGCCAGGCTGCAGACCGTCGTCGGCGACATCACCAACGTCGACGACGTCGCTTCCGCAGTCGCGGGCATCGACACCGTGATCCACACCGCGGCCGTCATCGACCTGATGGGTGGCGGATCCGCGCAGGCCCGAGAGCGCAGCTTCGCCGTCAACGTCGGCGGCACCGAGAAACTCGTCAACGCCGCCCAGGCGGCCGGGGTGAAGCGGTTCGTCTACACCGCGTCCAACAGCGTGGTGATGGGTGGCCAGGTGATCTCCGGCGGCAACGAAAACCTGCCCTACACCGAGAGATTCAACGATCTCTACACCGAGACCAAGGTCATCGCCGAGAAGTTCGTGCTGTCCCAGAACGGTGTCGGTGGTCTGTTGACCTGCTCGATCCGGCCCAGCGGCATCTGGGGCCGCGGCGACCAGACCATGTTCCGCAAGTTGTTCGAGAGCGTGATCGCCGGACACGTCAAGGTGCTCGTCGGAAACAAGGATGCCAAACTCGACAACTCCTACGTGCACAACCTGATTCACGGTTTCATCCTCGCCGGCGAGCACCTGGTGCCCGGCGGCACGGCGCCCGGTCAGGCGTACTTCATCAACGATGGCGATCCGGTCAACATGTTCGAGTTCTCCCGGCCGGTCGTCGAGGCGTGCGGCCAGAGCTGGCCACGCTTCCGGGTGTCCGGCCCGATGGTCCGATTCGTCATGACGCAGTGGCAGCGCCTGCACTTCCGGTTCGGCTTGCCCAAGCCACCACTGGAACCGCTTGCCGTGGAACGGGTCTACATGGACAACTACTTCTCGATCGCCAAGGCCGAACGCGATCTGGGGTACCGGCCGTTGTTCACCACCGAGAAGGCGATGGCGGACTGCCTGCCGTACTACACCGATCTGTACGCCCAGATGAAGGCCGCGGAACGCGCCACCTAGACCACGACTAGGCCTTATCGACCTCGGCGAACTGTCCGAGCAGATGCCGCAGCACGTACGCATTCATCGGCCCGGCGGCCTCCGAGACGGCGCCGAGGACGCGATCGACGACGGCGACCGCGCACGACGGCGGCACGACGAACAGCACCGCGTCGCGCGAGTGCGTCCCGATCAGATAGATGGTCTCGCTGGTGACCAAGGTGTAGGGGTCGACGGAGATCGCGACGCCTCTGCGGATGATGCGCGATGGCGTGGTCGGCCAGATGCTCGGGTCGTAGACCACCCGACGGACCTCACCGATTCGCGAGCCGAGAACGGCCAACACGTCGGGCAGTTCGGCCCCGAGGTTGGTGCTGCTGGGCCACCAGGCTCCGTCAACGCTGCCGCGCGCCGTCGACCTAGTGCAAAACGCCAGACGCGGCGCCTTCGTGCGAGGAGAGGAGATTGGCACCATGGACGGTTCTCCCGTCACTATCCGAGCAATCGCAGACGGTAACCGTGGTTGCGGGAACGCGAGATACCTACGATCTTCTGACACTAGACCACTGCCTCTACCGCGAGGCTGGTCACCCCGCCGCGTTAGCGGGCGATCGCGTCCGCATCGTGATCGTATTGGTATGTCGTCAAATGCATTTGCCGGTGCGTGCAGTGGACTCTTCCGAACGCCCCCACCGAAGTATCCCCGACTCCTAGCATCGAATCCGACGCGCGCCTCAGGGCGAGCGAAGCGACGGGAATCAGGGAAGTCAGCGGAAGGAGTCGACGGTGCCGAACGGCAAGCCCAACATCCTGGTCATCTGGGGGACGACATCGGGATCTCCAATCTCAGCTGCTACAGCGACGGCATGATGGGCTACCGCGCGCCCAACATCGATCGCATCGCCAACGAGGGCATGCGCTTCACCGACTCCTACGGCGAGCAAAGCTGCACGGCGGGACGCGCGGCGTTCATCAGTGGGCAAAGCGTCTACCGGACCGGCATGAGCAAGGTCGGCGTGCCGGGCGTCTGCATCGGCTGGGCCGCCGAGGATCCCACCATCGCAAAGATGCTCAAACCGCTCGGCTACGCCACGGGACAGTTCGGCAAGAACCACTTCGGCGACTTGAACAAGTTCTTGCCGACGGTGCACGGGTTCGACGACTTCTACGGCAACCTGTACCACCTCAACGCCGAAGAGGAACCCGAGCAGTTCGACTACCCGCACAAGGATCAGTTCCCCCGACTCTATGAACTGGCGCTGCCGCGTGGCGTACTCGACTGCAAGGCCACCGACGAGGTGTCGACGGAGCCCGATGACCCGAAGTTCGGTCCCGTCGGCAAGCAGTCCATCGAGGACACCGGCCCGCTGACCGCCAAGCGCATGGAGACCATCGACGACGACATCGCCGACCGCACCGTCGACTACGTCAAGCGCCAGCACGCGGCGGGCAACCCGTTCTTCGTGTGGTGCAACTTCACCCACATGCACCTCTATACGCACCTGAAGCCCGGCAGCAAGGGGCAGTCAGGGCTGTGGCAGTCCGAGTACCACGACGCGATGATCGATCACGACAAGAACGTCGGCACGGTGCTCGACGTACTCGACGAGCTCGGCATCGCCGACGACACCATCGTCATCTACTCGACCGACAACGGCCCACACCGCAACTCGTGGCCGGACGCGGGCACGACGCCGTTTCGCAGTGAGAAGAACACCAACTGGGAGGGCGCGTATCGGATCCCGGAGCTAATCCGCTGGCCAGGAAAGATCAGGGCGGGCAGCGTTTCCAACGACATCATTCAGCATCACGACTGGTTGCCCACGTTGGTGGCCGCCGCGGGCGATCCCGACGTGAGCGACAAGTTGAAGAAGGGCATGGCGGTCGGAGATGTCGAGCACAAGGTGCACATCGATGGGTTCAACCTGCTGCCGTACCTGATGGGCGAGGTCGAACACAGCCCGCGACGCGGGTTCTTCTACTTCAACGACGACGGCGAACTGGTCGCGATGCGCTTCGAGAACTGGAAGATCGTCTTCGCCGAGCAGCGCTGCCAGGGGACCCTGCGTACCTGGGCAGAGCCGTTCACGCCGCTGCGGGTGCCCAAGCTGTTCAACCTGCGCACCGACCCCTTCGAGTACGCCGACATCACCTAGAACACCTACTACTACTGGTTCCTGCGACTAGACTGCTTCGTCTTCTACGCGACCGCGATGGCGTCGAAGTTCCTCGACACGTTCAAGGAGTTTCCGCCCCGCCACCCACCGGCCAGTTTCAGCGTCGACCAGATCGTCAAGAAGCTCGAAGAATTC
>JAOPVF010000430.1 GCA_025963195.1 Mycobacterium sp.
TCGAGCCGACGCTGATCGTGCGCGAGGCCCGCACCGGTGACCGCTACCTGCTGTGCTCCGACGGGCTGTCCGACCCCGTCAGCCACGACACCATCCTGGAGGCGCTGCAGATCCCCGACGTGGCCCAAAGTGCCGACCGGCTCATCGAATTGGCGCTGCGCGGCGGCGGGCCGGACAACGTCACCGTCGTCGTGGCGGACGTCGTTGACTACGGCTATGGCCAGACCCAGCCCATCCTGGCCGGCGCCGTCTCCGGCGACGACGACCAGACTGCGCCACCGAACACCGCGGCGGGCCGAGCGTCGGCCTTCAACCCGCGTCGCAACGCGGCGGGCCCACTGAAACGCCCCTCGACCGAACCGGAACCGCCGCCTCGCAAGCCGCGATCGCGGCGCAGGATGGCCTACGCGGCCATCCTGCTGGTGTTTTTGGTGGTAGCCGGTCTCGCCGTCGGCCGCTTCATGCTTCAGAGCAACTACTACGTCGCCGAGCACGACGGCGCGGTCTACATCATGCGCGGCGTGCAAGGCTCGTTTCTCGGGATGCCGCTGCAGCAGCCGTTCCGCATCGCCTGTCTGGACTCCCGCAACGACTTGAAGATCATCGGCGTCGACGACCCCCGCACCGGCTGCCAACTTCTCAAGGTCGGCGACCTCCGGGAGTCCGAGCGCGCGCAAGTCACCGCTGGTCTCCCGACCGGCAGCGTCGACGACGCCATCCGACAGCTCAACGAACTCGGCCAGACATCGCTGCTGCCAGTCTGCGCACCCCCCAAGCCAGCGACGACCACGAGCGAGAAGCCCCCTCCGCCGTCCTCCGCACCGCCGGCACCACCGTCCTCGGGCGCTCCGCCCGTTCCGTCGTCGCCATCGCCTGGGCCGGACCCATCGCCGTCGGCCGAGGTTCCCACCACGGTGACCGCTCCCCCGCCGGCTGGACCACCGCCCGCGCCGCAGCCCCCACCAACGCCGTCGCCGACCGTGACAGCGCTGCCTCCCCCACCCCAGGAGCCGGGCACCACCTGCCGGGCTGCGTCATGACCAACACCCAACCGCAGGCCCCGGTCACCGTCGTGCCGCCAATGCCGAACCGGCGCAACGCCGAACTGTTCCTCCTCGGGTTCGCCGCACTCATCACGATGGTGGCTCTGCTCATCGTCGAGGCCAATCAGGAGCAGGGTCTGCGCTGGGACCTGGTCCAGTACCTGGTCTTCTACGTCGCGTTGTTCGCAGGCGCGCATCTGGCGATCCGGCGCTTCGCACCCTATGCCGACCCGCTGCTGCTGCCGGTCGTCGCGCTGCTGAATGGCCTTGGCCTGGTAATGATTCACCGCCTCGACCTCGCGGCGGGGCCACTCGCTCCCGGCGTCGCCCCCGGGCCCAGCGCCAATCAACAGATGCTGTGGACGCTGGTCGGCGTCATCGGCTTCTCGCTCGTCGTGATCTTCCTTCGCGATCACCGGGTCCTGGCGAAGTACGGCTACGTGTGCGGCCTGACGGGCCTCATCCTGCTGGTCATTCCGGCATTGCTGCCGCGGTCGATGTCCGAGCAGAACGGCGCCAAGATTTGGATTCGGTTGCCCGGCTTCTCGATCCAGCCCGCTGAGTTCTCCAAGATCCTGCTGCTGATCTTCTTCGCTGCGGTCCTGGTGGCCAAGCGCGACCTGTTCACCAGCGCAGGCAAGCACGTCTTCGGCATGGATCTCCCCCGGCCCCGCGACCTGGCCCCGTTGCTCGCGGCTTGGACCGCGTCGGTCGGGGTAATGGTGTTCGAGAAGGACCTCGGCACCTCACTGCTGCTGTACGCATCGTTCCTGGTGCTGGTGTACATCGCCACCGAGCGGCTCAGCTGGGTCCTGCTCGGCTTGACGTTGTTCGCCGCGGGAAGCGTTGCGGCCTACTACGCATTCGCGCACGTGCAGGTCCGCGTGCAGACCTGGCTCGACCCGTTCGCCGATCCCGACGGCACCGGCTACCAGATCGTGCAGTCGTTGTTCAGCTTCGCCACCGGCGGAATCTTCGGCACCGGCCTCGGCAACGGCCAACCCGGAACCGTGCCCGCTGCGTCCACCGACTTCATCATCGCCGCCATTGGCGAGGAGCTCGGTCTCGTCGGCGTCGCAGCCGTGCTGATGCTCTACACGATCGTCATCATCCGGGGCCTGCGCACCGCGATCGCGGTCCGCGACAGCTTCGGCAAGTTGCTCGCCGCAGGCCTCGCCTCGACGCTGGCGATCCAGCTGTTCATCGTCGTTGGCGGCGTCACCAAGTTGATCCCGCTCACCGGCCTCACCACCCCGTGGATGTCCTACGGCGGCTCGTCGCTGCTGGCGAACTACGTCCTGCTGGCGATCCTGATCCGCATCTCGGATGCCGCCCGGCGCCCGCTCAACCCGAAGGCACCCAACAGCACCCCGATCGCCGCCGCGGGCACGGAGGTGATCGCGAAGGTATGAACACCTCCCTGCGCCGCGTCTCCATCGCGATCATGGCGTTGATCGTGTTGCTGCTGGCCAACGCCACGTTGACCCAGGTCTTCACCGCCGACGGATTGCGCTCCGACCCGCGCAACCAGCGCGTTCTGCTCGACGAGTACTCCCGGCAGCGCGGTCAGATCTCGGCCGGCGGGCAGCTGCTGGCCTATTCGACGTCGACGGAGGGGCGCTTCCGCTTCCTGAGGGTGTACCCGAACCCGCTGGCCTACGCGCCGGTCACCGGCTTCTACTCGCTCCGCTACTCCAGCGCGGGCCTCGAACGCGCGGAGGACGCCGTGCTGAACGGCTCCGACGAGCGCCTGTTCGGCAGGCGGCTTGCCGACTTCTTCACCGGTCGCGATCCGCGAGGCGGCAACGTGGGCACGACCCTCAATCCGCAGGTTCAGCAGGCCGCGTGGGACGCCATGCAGCAGGGCTGCAACGGCCCGTGCAAGGGAGCGGTGGTGGCTCTCGAGCCGTCGACGGGCAAGATCCTGGCGATGGTGTCGGCGCCGTCCTACGACCCGAACCTGCTGGCCTCTCACGACGTCGACGAGCAGTCCGCGGCGTGGGAGCAGCTGCGCGACGATCCGAATGCGCCACTGGTCAACAGGGCCATCTCGGAGACCTATCCCCCTGGCTCGACGTTCAAGGTGATCACCACCGCCGCCGCACTGCAGGACGGCGCGACCGAGGACACCCAGCTCACGTCCGCTTCGCGAATCAACTTGCCGGACAGCACCGCAACGCTGGAGAACTACGCGGGCACCAGCTGCGGCAGCGGCCCGACGGCATCGTTGCGGGACGCCTTCGCGAAGTCGTGCAACACGTCCTTCGTCCAGCTCGGCATCAACACGGGAGCCGATGCGCTGCGGAGTGCGGCGCGGGCATTCGGCCTGGACTCCGCTCCCCTGCCGATCCCCCTTCAGGTGGCCGAGTCGACGGTCGGTCCGATCAGCGACCAGGCCGCACTCGGCATGTCGAGCATCGGCCAGAAGGACGTCGCGGTGACCCCCCTGCAGAACGCCGTGGTGGCCGCGACGATCGCCAACGACGGCGTCAGGATGGCGCCGTATCTCGTCGATGACCTGAAGGGTCCCGACCTCGCCAACCTCAGCACGACGGCTCCTCAGGAAGTCCGGCGGGCGGTGTCATCACAGGTCGCTACTACACTTACGGATCTGATGATTGGCGCCGAGCAGGCGACTCAGCAGAAGGGGGCCATCGCCGGCGTGCAGATCGCTTCCAAGACGGGCACCGCCGAACATGGCACCGACCCGCGTAACACTCCGCCCCATGCCTGGTACATCGCGTTTGCGCCAGCCAAGGCCCCGAAGGTAGCCGTCGCGGTTCTCGTGGAGAATGGTGGCGACAGGTTGTCCGCCACCGGGGGTGCGCTGGCCGCGCCGATCGGCCGCGCCACCATCGCCGCGGCGCTGCGGGAGGGATCATGAGCGCGCGCGTCGGAGTCACGCTGTCCGACCGATACCGGTTGCAGCGACTCATCGCCACCGGTGGCATGGGCCAGGTGTGGGAGAGCGTCGACACCCGGCTGGGCCGTCAGGTCGCGATCAAGGTGCTCAAGGCGGAGTTCTCGTCCGATCCCGAGTTCGTCGAGCGGTTCCGCGCCGAGGCCCGCACGGTCGCCATGCTCAACCATCCCGGCATCGCCAGCGTCTATGACTACGGCGAGACCGAGCTCGACGTCGGCGAGGGACGCACGGCCTACCTGGTGATGGAACTGATCAACGGTGAGCCACTCAACGCCGTGATCAAGCGCACCGGCCGGCTGTCGCTGCGGCACGCCCTAGACATGCTCGAGCAGACCGGCCGGGCGTTGCAGGTCGCCCACACCGCGGGGCTGGTGCACCGCGACGTGAAGCCGGGCAACATCCTCATCACGCCCACCGGGCAGGTGAAGCTCACCGACTTCGGCATCGCCAAGGCCGTCGACGCCGCTCCCGTCACCCAGACCGGCATGGTCATGGGAACGGCGCAGTACATCGCGCCGGAGCAGGCGCTTGGCAAGGACGCGACGGCGGCCAGTGACGTCTACTCCCTCGGCGTGGTCGGGTACGAGACCCTCGCAGGCCGACGGCCCTTCACCGGCGACGGCGCGCTGACGGTGGCGATGAAGCACATCAAGGAGCAGCCGGCGCCGCTGCCCTCGGATCTGCCGCCCAACGTGCGTGAACTGATCGAGATCACCCTGGCCAAGGAGCCCGGCCACCGCTATCGCTCCGGCGGGCCGTTCGCCGACGCCGTGGCCGCGGTGCGCGCAGGCCGACGGCCGCCGCGGCCCAACCATGCGCCGTCCATCGGTCGTGCCGCCCCTGCGGCGATTCCGTCGGTCACCCAGGCCCGCGCCGTCGCCGACTACGGCAGCAGGCCCCCAACCGCCGCCCGACCGCGCCCCGTCACGGGCAGCCACCGCACGCCGGTGCCGCAGCGTCGCACGTTCTCCCCCGGTCAGCGCGCGCTCCTGTGGGCTGCCGGGGTGCTCGGTGCGCTGGCCATCGTCATCGCGATCCTGATCGTGCTGAACGCCCAGGATCGCAAGGCCAACCAGTCGCCGCCGACCACGATCACCAACACCAGCACCACCATCGTGCCGCCGTCGCCACAGCCGGCGTCACCGGGTGCCATGCCCGTTCCCGACGGGGTTGATCCTGGGCTCATCGACGGTGGAGACAACGACGCCGAGGTCGCCCCGGCCCTAGAAGACACGTGGCGATGACCACCCCCCAGCACCTGTCCGACCGTTACGAACTCGGTGACATTCTCGGGTTCGGCGGCATGTCGGAGGTCCACCTGGCCCGCGACATCCGGCTTCACCGCGACGTCGCGGTCAAGGTGCTGCGAGCCGATCTGGCTCGCGACCCGAGTTTCTATCTGCGGTTCCGGCGTGAGGCCCAGAACGCTGCTGCGCTGAACCACCCTGCCATCGTCGCGGTGTACGACACGGGCGAGGCGGAGACTCCCACGGGGCCACTGCCCTACATCGTGATGGAGTACGTCGAGGGCGTGACGTTGCGCGACATCGTGCACACCGAGGGCCCGATGGAGCCACAGCGCGCCATCGAGGTCATCGCCGACGCGTGTCAGGCGCTGAACTTCAGCCATCAGCACGGCATCATCCACCGTGACGTCAAGCCCGCCAACATCATGATCAGCAAGACCGGCGCGGTGAAGGTGATGGACTTCGGCATCGCGCGCGCGCTGGCCGACAGCGGCAACCCGATGACGCAGACCGCCGCGGTGATCGGCACCGCCCAGTACCTGTCCCCCGAGCAGGCCAGGGGAGAGAAGGTCGACGCGCGCTCGGACGTGTACTCGCTGGGCTGCGTGCTTTACGAAATGCTCACGGGGGAGCCACCTTTCGTCGGTGACTCACCGGTGGCGGTCGCCTACCAACACGTCCGGGAGGACCCGGTGGCGCCGTCGCAGCGGCACGAGGGCATCTCTCCCGACTTGGATGCCGTGGTGCTGAAGGCGCTGGCCAAGAATCCCGAGAACCGGTATCAGACCGCGGCAGACATGCGCACCGACCTGATTCGCGTGCACAGCGGCGAAGCACCCGACGCACCCAAGGTCTTCACCGACGCCGAGCGCACGTCGCTGCTGTCGGCGCCGCCGCCCTCGCGCGGCCGGGCGCAGCCCACCGAACACATCCCCACCCACCGGGCCGGCTACGTCGAGCCGCAGCGCGGCGGGTCGATCGGCAAGTGGCTGATCGCGGTTGCGGTGCTGGCGGTCCTGACCGTGGTGGTGACGGTCGCGATCAACATGATCGGCGGCAGCCCGCGCGATCAGCAGGTGCCCGACGTCGCGGGCCAGACGCAGCAGGACGCCATCGTGGCCCTGCAGAACCGCGGATTCAAGACCACCATCCAGCAGCGCTCCGATTCCAAGGTGCCGCCCGGCAAGGTGATCAACACCGATCCCGCCGCCAACAGCGCCGTCGCGGCCGGCGATGAGATCACCATCTACGTGTCGTCGGGCCCGGAGCAACGTGAGGTGCCAGACGTCAAGGGGCTCACCGCCGTTCAGGCCGCGGCGAAACTCAAGGCTGCCGGCTTCGAGAAGACCGCGGTGTCACTGTCACCGTCGACGCCCGAACAGAAGGACCAGGTGCTGGCGACGGTGCCGCCGGCCAACGCGACGTCGGCGATCACCAACGTCATCACGATCGTGGTCGGCAAGGGCCCGGACACCAAGACAGTGCCCGACGTGAAGGGCGGCACGTCCGACGACGCCCAGAAGATTCTGACGGCCAACGAGTTCACGGCACCGCCCATCGTGATTCGGGTCGACGGGCTCAGATCCACCGCCGGCCAGGTCGTGGGCACGGTGCCGCCTGCGGGTGAGATGGCGCCGGTGGACACGCCGATTCAGATCCAGGTGTCGCGCGGCAACCAGTTCGTGATGCCGCAGCTGCTTGGTCAGTTCTGGGATGCCGCCGCGCCGCTTCTCCAGTCGCTGGGCTGGCAGAACGTCGGCAGCAACTTCGTCAAGCTGCCCAACGCCCAGAACAGCGGCGTGCCGAGCAACGGGATCGTGACTCAGGATCCGCCGGCAGGCACGCCGGTGCGGTTCGATGGCACGATCACGCTGAGCTTCGCGCAGTAGCCGCTTGCACCGTCTCGGCGACTTCGCGTTCGAGCTGGGCCACCAGCGCCTCGGCGGCCGGCGGGCCGCAGAGCGTCAGCCAATTGGCCAGCATCCGGTGGCCACCCTCGGTGAGGATCGACTCGGGGTGGAATTGGACGCCGTGGATCGGTAGGTCGGCGTGCTGAACGCCCATGATGACGCCGCCCTCGGTGCGCGCGGTCACCTGCAGTACCTCGGGCAGGGTGTCCGGCAGGATGGTCAGCGAGTGGTAGCGCGTTGCGGTGAACGGGTCCGGAAGTCCTTGCAGTACACCGATGTTCGCATGATGGACACTGCTGGTCTTGCCGTGCCGCAGTTCGGGGGCGCGATCGACGGTGCCCCCGAACGCCACCCCGATGGCCTGGTGCCCGAGGCATACGCCGAGCAGCGGGGTCGCCGTCGCCGCGCACGCGCGCACCAGTGGGATGGACGCGCCAGCACGCTCGGGCGTGCCGGGGCCGGGGCTGAGCAGGATGCCGTCGAATTCCTGTGCTGCGGCGCTGATCTCTGCATCGCCGGCGAGCCGTGCGTCGTCGTTGCGCCAGACGTCCGCGTTCACGCCGAGCTGACCCAGGTACTGGACCAGGTTGAACACGAAGCTGTCGTAGTTGTCGACGACTAGAACCCGCATCGGATCAGGTTACTGGGTGCCCTCAGTAGCCGAGGGGACCGGCAGGCTTGGCGAAGCGCATCCGGACCGGCGCCGGGTATCCGGCCAACTCCACGCGATCGCGCGGCTGTTCGGTGTAACCGAGTCCGAAGCGCACCACGTACTGCTTGTAGAGCGTGACCAATGGCGCCGCCGCGAGCGCCGCCCGCATGGCCGCGACGTCACCGATCGCGGTGATGACGTATGGGGGACCGTAGGTGCGCCCGTTGAGCAGCAGGGTGTTGCCGACGCAGCGCGGTGCAGACGTGCCGATGATCCGCTGATCCTGCATCTGGATGCCCTCGGCGCCCGCGGTCCACAGCGCGTTCAGCACCGCCTGGACGTCCTGCTGGTGTACCACCAGGTCGTCGGGGGCGGCGTCGCCAGGGAATCGGCCCTCGGCGTCGCGCTGCGCATCGGTCAGGGTGATCACCAAGCCAGGACCCTGGATTGGGTCGAGGCCGGCGTCGGCGGCCAGTATGTCGGAGCGACTGGTGATGGCGGCCAGCGCCGCGTCGGCGCCGGGGGAGCCGCCGTGACGGGTGTCGATCTGCGTCACAAGGGCGTCGCGCTGGCTCGAGAGCCGGTCGACGGAGCTTTGGGCATCACGGACGAGGTCGACGAGCCGCGGCGCATCGCTGCGACGAATCTCACCGCCCTCGGAGGCGGTGTGGGTGGCCGCGAGAAGCAGGCCTGCGCACAGGCACACGGCGGGCACGCCGAAACGCCAGGCGGACGGCCTCGTGGTGCTCATCGTCCCCTCCTCGGCGGCGTTCGGATTTCTCTGTGGGACAGCGTGCTGGGTTAGGCTCTCAGGTGCATCCGCTTCATCGTCGCACCCGCGACGCCGACTGTCCGCGAAGGTACCCATGCCCAAGTCCAAGGTTCGCAAGAAGAGTGACTTCACCGCCAGCTCGGTGAGTCGCACTCCGGTCAAGGTAAAGGCCGGACCGTCAAGCGTGTGGTTCGTCGTGCTGTTCATCGGATTGATGCTGATCGGCCTGTTGTGGCTGCTGGTCTTCCAGTTGGCGGCCACCAACCCCGTGGACGCGCCGAGTTTCCTGAAGTGGATGGCCGACCTCGCCCAGTGGAACTACGCCATCGCGTTTGCCTGCATGATCACCGGCCTGTTGCTCACGATGCGCTGGCGGTGAGCATCCTTCCCGCCAGGATGCATTCAAAGTGGCCTCGGTGCGTTATCCGTTCCGCAACCTCTCCTTCACCCAATCACATCGTTGTGATTCATCCCCATTGGGGATAGCGCCTGTGGATAACTCGATTCGCCACGGTTAGAGGGTGTTAATAGGCTATGCAGCAAACTGAATGGGGTCCGTCGAGCGCCGGAATCGCTGCATGCGGAATCCTGGGTCTCGCGATGGCCACTGGCGTTGTGACCGTAGTCACAGATGCCCCCGGACGCATCCTTGGGGGCATTGCCGCGGTCGGATTACTCGCGTTTGCAAGCATGTCGTGGCGGGCTCGGCCAAAGCTGGCAATCACGCCCGACGGACTGGTGGTTCGCGGCTGGCTGCGGACCCACACATTGCGTCGCGCTGACATCGCGAAAATCCGCATCACCGAATTCCGACGCATCGGGCGCAAGGTGCATCTACTCGAGATCGACACCGCGGCCGACGACCGTCTGCTGGTGTTCACCCGATGGGATCTGGGCACCAACCCACTGGACGTGCTCGACGCGCTCACCGACGCGGGCTACGCCCCAACAGGCGGCCCGCGCTAACGACCTCCCGCCAGCGCGCGTTTCTGCGGCACGACACGCCGTAGGACGTAGGGACTCTGCGCGCGCTCGCGCAGCGCCAGCTCCTACGAGATCGTGATCGACTCGATGACCACCGGATCGGTGGGACGGTCACCACGGTCGGTCGGGGTGGCGCCGATGGCGTCCACGACCTTCTGCGACTCTGGGTCGACGACCTCGCCGAAGATGGTGTGCTTGCGGTTCAGGTGCGGCGTCTTGCCGACGGTGATGAAGAACTGCGAGCCGTTGGTGCCCGGTCCGGCGTTGGCCATGGCCAGCAGGTAGGGCTTGTCGAACTGCAACTCGGGGTGGAACTCGTCGGCGAACTGGTAGCCGGGTCCGCCACGGCCGGTTCCGGTCGGGTCGCCGCCCTGAAGCATGAAGCCCGAGATGACGCGGTGGAAGATCGCGCCGTCGTAGAACGGGCCCTCCGTGCCGCCGGTCGCGTTCTCGGTGCTGTAGTCCTTGGTGCCCTGCGCAAGTCCGACGAAGTTGGACACGGTCTTGGGGGCGTGGTTGCCGAACAGTGCGATCTTGATGTCACCGCGGTTGGTGTGCAGGGTCGCGGTCGCTGTCTGAAT
>JAOPVF010000470.1 GCA_025963195.1 Mycobacterium sp.
AGGAAGATCACCAGCCGGCGGCCGACGTGCGGAATCTTGCCGAGGTGCTCTTCGAAGTCACCGCAGACCGCGTCGATTTCGATGCCGGGGTACTCCTTGCCGATGGCCGAACCTGCCGACTCCAGTACGGAGGCATCGACGTCGAACGGGATGAACCGCTGCAGCGATCCCCCATCCCGCAGGGCGTCCAGCAGGGTTCGCGTCTTCTCCGACGTGCCGCTGCCGAGCTCGACCAGTGTGTCGGCACCGGACGCCGCGGCGATCTCGGCGGCGCGGGCCCGCAGGATCTCGGCCTCGGCCCGCGTGGGGTAGTACTCGGGCAGCCGGGTGATCTGGTCGAACAGGTCACTGCCGACGGAGTCGTAGAACCACTTGGGCGGCAGTGACTTCGGCGTCTGAGTCAGTCCGTCGCGTACGTCTCGCCGCAGCGCGTCCGCCGCGGAGTTGGCGGCGAGGTAGTTGGACAACGACAAGGTCATGACGGTCCTTTCAGGGGAACGAGGTCGATGCGTGCGCCGGAGACGGCGACCAGATGGCGGTCGGAGATCTCCTGCCAGTCGGGGTCGTCGTCGTAGGGTTCGCTCGCCAGCACCACGCCGTCGTCGCGTCGCAGCACCGACAGGGTGTCACCCCACGTGGTGGCCAGTAGACGGGATCCGTTGGCGGCCAATATGTTCAGCCGGGCGTTGGGGTCGGCAGCACCGACTTCTGCGACGGTGTCACCGAGCCGGTCGAGTCCCCTGTCGAAGATGAGTGCCGCGAGAAGTGCACTGTCGACGGTGGACTCGACCGCCGCCGACGGCGGCAACACCGCCCTGTCCACCACTCCGTTGTGCGACAGGAGCCATTCACCGTCGGTGAACGGCGCGGCGGCCGTCGCCTCGATGGGCATGCCGACGGTCGCCGAGCGGACCGCCGCGACGATGCATCCGCTGCGTAGCGTGGGCGCGACCGACGCGAACGACGCGTCACCCCACAGCGGGGCGGCGCTGCGCCAGCGCGCCGGCTGGCCGTCGGGCAGATCGTGCGAGTAGAAGCCGACCCCCCAGCCGTCGGCGTTAAACAGGCCGTGCTTCTGTCTGCGCGGCGAATACGACTGCACCAGAAGGCCATACGGTTGATCGAGGACGAGCGACGCTACCGACACGGGCGAACCGAGCCATCCGAGATGTCGGCACACGTCAGACCTGCCTGCTCTTCGCGCAAGCGCTCATCGCTCGTCCCACGCAAGCCGGACACCGGAGAAGATCTGCCGCCGGATCGGGTGATCCCAATTCCGGAAGCTGGGCCGCACGATGTTCGACCCGACTGCCCAAGCCCCTCCCCGCAGCACGCGGTAGTCGCCGTCGAAGAACGGCTTCGAATACTGCTCGTAGAGCATCGGGGTGAAACCGGGCCAGGGCCGCAGCGGTGACGTAGTCCACTCCCACACGTCACCGAGCATCTGTTCCGCGCCGTACGCCGACGCACCAGCCGGGTAGGCACCCACCGGCGCCGGCCGAAGTGCGTCACCGTCCAGATTGGCCAGCGCTGCAGTGGGTTCCGTTGCACCCCATGGGAACCGGCGACGCTTCCGCGCGACGGGATCCCACGCGCACGCCTTCTCCCACTCCACCTCGGTGGGTAGCCGGGCCCCTGCCCATGCCGCATATGCCTCGGCTTCGAAGAACGTCACGTGCTGTACGGGTTCGTCGGGGACGATCTCCTCGACGTGACCGAATCGGGTGCGCGTGCCGTCGAGACCTTCTCCCGTCGCTTCGCTCGCCCCGAGACCTTCTCCCGTCGCTCCGATATTCCAGAACTTCGGCGCCACCAGACCCGCCTCCTGGCAATGCGACCAACCGCGGTCGGACCACCATCGCGGCTCGCGGTAGCCGCCGTCGTCGATGAACCGGCGCCACTCGGCGTTGGTGACGGGCACGCGGCCGATCCGGAAGCTGGGCACGTCGACGACGTGTGCTGGCCGCTCGTTGTCCAGAGAGTGCGGCTCCGTGGCGGCGTCCACGCCGAGGACGAACTCCCCGCCCGGCACTAGCACCGACGTACCTGCGACCCCCGGGCGCCCCGGCGGCAACGGTGCGCCGGCCCCAAGGATCGGCGGCCCCGACCGCAGGCCGAGCGCCTGCAGCATCGTCTCGTCGTGCTGGTTCTCGTGGCTGATCACCAGGCCGTACACGAACGCGGGATCTACTCCAGAGCCGTCGTCGTCGGGCAGTGCGTCCAATGCATCCAGCGCCTTGGATCGCACGGTGCGGCAGTATGCGCGCGCGTCGGCGGGCGGCAGCAGGGGAAGCTCGACACGGCTGGCCCGTGAGTGCACGAACGCGTCGTACAGGCCGTCCACTGCGGCAGGCAGGATGCCGGGCCTGCGCGGGTCACCGCCGCGCAGCAGCCACAGCTCCTCTTGCTGGCCGATGTGGGCGAGGTCCCAGACCAGCGGACTCATCAGCGGGTCGTACTGGCGCAGCAGTTCGGCGTCGTCGAACTCGACCAATCGCAGCGTGCGATCACGCGCAAGGGTCAGCTCCCGAGCCAGCAGTTCACGTGTCGTCACGAAACACCCTTCGCCAGTCGGCTCACCGCCGACGCGACGCCACGGTCCACGACCTGATCGGAGAACTCGTCGGCGGGGCAGCGTCCCTCCTCCACCTGAGAAACCAACGTCGCCATGGCATCGGCCAATTCCTCGGGTGCGCGTTCCGCGGCAACCCGCACGCACCGAACCGCCGCCTCCTGCAGCCGTTGGTCGCCGAGTCCGATGCGCGCGGCGCGATCCCACGCCGTCGCGACCGGTTGGGTTGCCTCGGCGGCGACGTCGGCCGCGGCGGAGTCGTCGAGCAGGGTGACGAGGGTGAACACGATCGCGGGCCACACGTCGTCGGGAACGCTGTCCAGGTAGCGGATCTCGAGGAATCCCCGTGGCCGCACCGGCGGGAACAGCGTGGTCAGGTGGTAGTCGACGTCGGCTGTCGTCGGGCGGCGCCCCTCGAGCAGGGTGGTGCCGTCGGCCCAATCGGCGAAGGGCACCCACTCGGTGACCGGAACGGCGTCGGGAGTGTGCACCAACATCACCGGTGCCTTCAGCGCGTAACGCGCCCAATCGTCGGCGGGATCGTCACCGTCCGCACCGAGGATCGGGCCGCAGCGGGCCGAGTCCAGCTGGCTCCACACCCGCTGGCGGGTGCTGCGCCACCCCGAGAACTCACCGGCTAGCAATGGGGAGTTGGCCGATATCGCGATCATCGTCGGCCCCAACGCATGGGCAAGGCGCACCCGGTCGGCCCAGCCGTCGCGCGGGCCCGCGTCGACGTTGACCTGAACCGAAGCCGTCGAGGTCATCATCGCGGCTGCGGCCGCGCCGGCGTCACTGGCCTCGAAGAAGCGCTCCATCGCGCCGTAGCGGGAGCCGGGGTTGACGCGTTTGGCCGGCCGCAGCGGATCGGCCCCGAGCAGGACCAGACCGAGCCCGCGACGGGCGAAGGCCTCGCGCAGCACCGCCCGATCCGCACTCATCCCCGCGATGGCGGCGACGGCGCCGTCGAACGGCGGGCCGGAGAGTTCTACCGCGCCACCTGGTTCGACGGTGATGACGCTGCCACCGGGGAGTTCCGGCACGGTGCCGATGACCTCGGTCAGTTCGTCCCAGCCGGGCCTGCGCATCGGATCGGCCAGGTCGAAGCAGTGCGCCTCGATCTCCAGACCGACCTGGCCGACGGGTCCGTCGCGCAGACATTCCTCGCCGATGTGCTGTGCGACGCTCTGGGCGCTCGAGAGTGTTCGGCGCAGGTCCGAAGTGGTGGTGGTCATGTCAACCATTCCCTCCCGGGTTCGGACGCGAAATCGCGGGCGTCGCCATCCACTCCATCTTCCAGAGGACTCTGACAAAAGTCGGCCGAATTTCCCGTTCCGGCGTCGTCGACCGTTACTGACCGAGCGAGTTCTGCATCGCCCCGGCCAGCACGTTCACGGCGGGCCCGCCGTTGCCAGGCTGACAGACTTTCGCTTGCAGCAGAACGTTCTCGCGCAACCGGGTCTGCGTGAAGCACCGTCGGTCAATACCCACTTCCTGCTTCACCCACACCGCGTCGATCGGCGTTGGCTGAGTCCCTTCGAACGACCACGTCTCGGTGACGAAGTCCTCGAGGTGCATCGCGGTGGTGGTGCCCGCACAACCGACCGTTCGATCGGTCACTCGATGAAACGCCCTGGTAGCCGCGTCGTTGGTGGCGAACACTCCAACGGCCTGCTTGACCAGGTTGGTGTCGTCGTTCGCCGAGCGTTGAGCCACGGCGCCGTTGAACGACGCCAGGTCGGGATCGGCATAGACGTCGGGCAGCCCGATGTCGGCCCAGTTGTTGCAGTTCGGGGCGTCGACGTAGAAGCCCTGAAAGGGCGCGGTGAACGTCGAGTCCCACGTCATCGGGGCGCCGACGATGTTGCCGACCGAACCCTTGCCGAGCACCGCGTAGGAGACCACGCCAGGATCGGACGGGCGTGCAGCAGCGGGTGGAGCCAGCGCAACGGCAAGCCCGACGGCCACCAACGCGGAAGCAATCCGCATCGCGCGGTCAGACCTTCGCCGACAACGTGACGTCGATGTTCCCGCTGGTGGCCTTCGAGTAGGGGCACACGCCGTGCGCCTTCTGCATCAAGTCGTCGGCGACGCTCTGCTCCAAGCCGGGCAGGTAGCCGATGAGGTTGGCGGTCAGTCCGAACCCGCCACCTGAGCCCTCCCCAACGTCCTTGCCGAAGCCGATCTGGGCGGTGATGCCACTGGCGTCGTCGAGTTCGACCTTCTCGTTGCGCGCCACCAGACGCAGCGCACCGAGGAAGCATGCCGAGTAGCCGGCCGAGAAGAGCAGTTCGGGGTTCACTCCCTCACCGCTGCCACCCATCTCCTTGGGAGGGCGGGTGTCCAGGTCGATCTTGCCGTCTGTGGACTTGACGTGGCCGTCGCGGCCCCCGCCGGTCGCCGTCGATTCCGCGGTGTAAACGACTTCGATGCTCATGGTTCGATCATGCCAGTCACGCATGCCGATTCAAGGGGCAGCGTGCGGCGTCAGTAAATGGTCAGCGTGCAGTACGTGCGCGGTGGTGAGGGGTATGGCCACGCGAACTCGCCGACGTCCGACGGGCACGCCTGCTGGTCGCGAACGTCGAGCCGTTGGGTGACCTGGACCAGCAAGCCGGCCTGGCGCTTGTCGGTGCAGTCGGCCAGTTGGACCACGCCGATGGGCATGTCCAGCACGTAGCAGTGGTCGGCGACGAGGTTGGGCACCAAGCACAGCCGCGAGGTGCCTGGATCTGCGAATTGCGTTGGCAGATGCTGGTATTCGTTGCTCGGGCAGGAGCCGGACTTGTCGGTGAGGGCGCCGACGGTGTAGCTCGGGTCGGCGTTGCAGCCAGCCTTGGTCGCCTTCAGTGCGCCGTTCCCGGGATCGTGGTCGGGAATCGCGACGCAGTCGCCGACGGTGAACACCGTGGCGCCTTCGCGGGCTAGGGGCTCACCACGCAACCCGCAGCCGCTGAGCGTTGCCACCAATGCCATCAGCGCGACGAGCGCCCATCGGGCACAACGCGGGCCAGTCATGGTTAGGGAGACTGTCACGAATCACGGGCCACCGCCACATGTTCCCCAAAATTCTCAATAGTCCCACAGACCCCAGTGGAATCACAAGTCTGTGATTCTCCGGCGTGTCGTGTCGGCTGTCGGATCGAGAAGGCCCCGACTGTGCGGTCCCATACGCCCGTCGCGGCGGGTCGCGTATGAAACCGCACAACCGGGAAGCGAAGGGGCGCGCGATGGCGGCTCGGCTACGAGCCGTTCGTGGCCCGCACGCCCTCCTCGATCTTCTTGCCGAGATCGGGGTCGATGTTCTTCCAGTACTCGAACACCCGGGACAGCACCGGCTCCTTGACGCCCTTGGATACGTGCCCAATGACGTTGTTGGCCAAGCGCTCCCGTGCCGCGTCGTCGAGCACTTCACGAACCATGATGCCGGCCTGACCCCAGTCGTCGTCATCGGGACGCAGCGTGTACGCCGAGCGCACCATGTCCCCGTCGGCAACCCAATGCACCTCGGCGGCACGCGCCGGGTCGGCCTTGGGACCACCCATCGAGTTCGGCGCGTACACCGGATCGGTGACGTTGCGGATCCGCATGGCGCCGTCCTTGGAGTAGCTGTGCACCTCCACCTTCGGCGTGTTCACCGGGATCTGCTTGTAGTTGACTCCCAGCCGGGCACGGTGCGCATCCGCATAGGAGAAGCCGCGGGCCAGCAGCATCTTGTCAGGGCTGAGCCCGGTGCCGGGCACGATGTTGTTCGGCTCGAACGCCGCCTGCTCCATCTCGGTGTGATAGTCGGTGACGTTGCGGTCCAGCGTCAGCGTGCCGACGTCGATCAGCGGGTAATCGCCGTGCGGCCACACCTTGGTCAGGTCGAACGGGTTGTACCGATAGGTCTTGGCGTCCTCGAACGGCATGATCTGCACCTTGAGCGACCACGTCGGATACTCGCCGCGCTCGATCGCGTCGTACAGATCGCGCTGATGGGCGTCGCCGTCCTTGCCCGCCATCGCGTCCCCCTAGTCCTGGGTGAGGAACTCGATGCCCTGATCGGTCTTGAAGTTGTACTTCACCCAGAACAGCTCGTCGGCGGCGTTGATCCAG
>JAOPVF010000510.1 GCA_025963195.1 Mycobacterium sp.
GTGCAGAATCATGGCTTCGCCTCCATCGGCTCGCTGTCGGAGTCGTTGGGCTCGCAGCGATTCGGCACCTCCTACCGCTACCGCGACGACGCCGGGCATCTGGCGGGCGACAAGCTTCCTGTCGACCTGGCGGCCAACGCAGCCAGCCTAGGTGCCGAGGTGATCAAGGTGGCGACGGCCGCGGAGTTCGCCGATGCGGTCAAGGTGGCCAAGGCCAACGAGCGCACCACCGTGATTCACGTCGAGACCGACCCGTTGATCTATGCACCCGACAGCCGGTCCTGGTGGGACGTTCCCGTCAGCCAAACCTCGGAATTGGACTCCACACAGCAGGCGTACGAAACCTACGCCGAGTGGAAGAAGGTTCAGCGCCCGTTCGTGAAGCCCTACGACTCGAAGGATTGACGCGTGAGCACCATTCTCGTTGGCTCTGCCCCCGATTCGTGGGGAGTGTGGTTCCCCGACGATCCACACCAGACCCCGTATACCCGGTTCCTCGACGAGGTGGCAGCGTCGGGCTACGAGTGGATCGAGTTGGGCCCCTACGGGTACCTGCCCACCGACCCCAAGCAACTGTCCGACGAGCTGGCCGCCCGCGGCCTGAAGCTCTCGGCCGGAACGGTTTTCGAGCATCTGCACCAGGACGATTCGTGGGAAGCGGTGTGGAAGCAGATCGAGGACGTCGCGAAGCTGACGGCCGCGGTCGGAGGCAAGCACGTCGTCGTCATCCCGGAGATGTGGCGTGATCCCGCCACGGGCGCCGTACTCGAGGACCGCACGCTCACCACCGATCAGTGGCGCAAGAAGACCCGAGGCATGAACGATCTGGGCAAGGCGATGTTCGAGAAGTACGGCGTGCGTGCGCAATACCACCCGCACGCCGACAGCCACGTCGACACCGAGGAGAACGTGTACCGCTTCCTCGACGGGACCGACGGCGAGTTCGTCAACCTCTGCCTGGACACCGGCCACATCAGCTACTGCGGCGGCGACAACATCGCGATCATCGAGCGCGCGCCGGACCGGATCGGCTATCTGCACCTCAAGCAGGTCGACCCCGATGTGCGGGCGAAGGTCGAGGCCGAGGACCTGCCGTTCGGCGAGGCCGTCAAGCTCGGCGCCATGACCGAACCGCCGCGCGGAATCCCGGACATGCCACCGCTTCTGGCCGCGGTCGAGAAGCTCGGCATCGACGTGTTCGCGATCGTCGAGCAGGACATGTATCCGTGTGAGGTCGACGCACCACTGCCCATCGCCCAGCGCACCAGAAGCTATCTGGGGTCCTGCGGCGTTCCATCGGTTCGATTCAGCTAGGAGAACGACTTCATGTCAGATCTACGCGTTGCCGTCCTCGGCGTCGGCGTGATGGGCGCCGACCACGTCGCCCGCATCGAGGGCAAGATCTCCGGTGCCCGCGTCACGGTGGTCAACGACTACGTCGCCGAGAAGGCCGATCAGATCGCCGCGGGCATCCCCGGTTGCCGCGCTGTCGCAGACCCGCTCGACGCGATCGCCGACCCCGAAATCGACGCCGTCGTGCTCGCCACACCCGGTGCCACCCACGAGAAGCAGCTGCTGGCGTGCCTCGAGCACACCAAGCCCGTGATGTGCGAGAAGCCGCTCACCACCGACGTCGCAACCTCTCTGGAGGTCGTCAAGCGCGAGGCCGAACTCTCCACCAGGCTGATCCAGGTCGGCTTCATGCGCCGGTTCGACCACGAGTACGCCCAGCTGAAGGCGCTGCTCGACGGGGGCGAGTTGGGCCACCCGCTGATGCTGCACTGTGTGCACCGAAATGCGGCTGTACCATCATATTTCGACAGCGAGATGGTGGTGCGGGACTCGCTCGTACACGAGGTCGACGTCACCCGGTTCCTGTTCGATGAGGAGATCGCGTCGATCCAGATCGTCAAGCCCAGCCCGAATCCGGCTGCGGCACATGGTCTCTTCGATCCCCAGGTCGCGATTTTGAGGACCACGTCCGGCAAGCACGTCGATGTCGAAGTGTTCGTCACCACCGGGGTGGCGTATGAGGTGCGCACCGAGGTGGTCGGCGAGAGGGGCAGCGCGATGATCGGCCTTGACGTAGGCCTAGTGCGCACGAGTGTCCCTGGCACGCGCGGCGGCCAGATCACCCCTGGCTTCCGCGAGCGGTTCGGCCAGGCCTACGACACCGAGTTCCAGCGCTGGGTCGATGCCGTACACCGCGGCCGCTCCACCGGAGACTTCACCGACGGACCGAGCGCCTGGGACGGCTACGCGGCGACCGCCGTGTGCGAGGCCGGTGTCGAGTCATTGCAGAGCGGACTGCCGGTCGAGGTGAAAATGGTCGACCGCAGATCCATTCCGAGGGCGTGAGCATGAAGATTGCGCTGGATCCCACGCCGTTCCATCACGACCACGACCTGCTCGACTTCCCGCGCGTGGTGGCCGAATTGGGCTACGAGTATCTGCAGCTGACGCCGCACCGGGACTTCATTCCGTTCTTCAACCACCCCCGCGCGGACGACGATCTCGTGGCCCGATTCCGCAAGTCGTGCGCCGACGCGGGCGTGGGGATTGCCTCGGTGCTGCCGGTGCTGCGATGGTCGGGACCGGACGAGGATGCGCGCGAAGCCGCGGTGCGGAACTGGAAGCGCGTCATCCAGATCACCGTCGACCTCGGGGTCAACGTGATCAACACCGAGTTCTCCGGCCGCCCCGAACGGGCCGAGGAATCCGAGCGGGCCTTCTTCCGATCCATGGAGGAACTGCTGCCGATCTTCGAGCGCGAGGGCATCGACGTGCGGATCGACCCGCACCCCGACGACTTCGTCGAAGACGG
>JAOPVF010000538.1 GCA_025963195.1 Mycobacterium sp.
AGCCGCAGCCTCTGGTAGGCGTCCTGGCAGTCGTCCATGGCCTGGCCGATCGAATGCTTCGGGATCATCCGGTAGTTCACGACCAGGACAGGGCTGTCTGCGTACTTGGACAACGCTTCCACCAACCGGCCGTGCGTATTGACTCCACACGTCAGGAACGCGCCACCGTGCATGTAGAGGACTACGCGGCGCTTGCCGTCGGCCGGAAGGACGCCTGACGCGCGCACCAGCTGGGCGCTGCAGTTGGGCAATCCGATGGTGGCGCGAATGGTCCCTGGAGCTGGCCTCATGACGCGTGCGGCGAAGTCCAGCAGGCCCCACGGCCAGGGCAGCCGGGGTGCGTGGCTGCCAATGGTGAGGGTTGGCTTGATGGTCAACATCGCGGCCAGAGCAAACAATCGTCCTGCGATGCTCGCGCCGTCCTCCACGACCTCGACCGGAGCGCCGTCACTGACTGGAAACCGACGTGCTTTATGGGCTCTAGCTGGGCTAATGCCAACGTGAGACCTGCTCAATACCTTGCTCGGTGCGGTCATCGCCACCACTCCTACGCCGTTGTAGTGCCCGTTGTATGACTGTTTCCAGCCGGCTCGGGTAACTTAGCTTGACACCCTACTTAGTCTTCAACAATCAAAGAATCTGATTTCGTACCGGACTTGATACCGCAATGTGACCGGCTCTGAGGCATCGCCACGCGGATAGGGGCCGAACTGCCCTTAAACTTGCCGTGTGGGCATTCGTGCACCTCGTCGATCGACCGTCGCCCTTGCTGCTGCGGCGGCGGTGGCTTCGACGGGTTCGGCATATGTGGGAGCGCGCAACCTGCTGAACGTCCAGGCCACGCAGGCCCGTCAGATCATCCCCAAGTCCTGGGAAGTCCCGCCTCGCGCCGACGGCGTGTACACCCGCGGCGGCGGTCCCGTCGAGAAGTGGCAGCGCGAGGTGCCGTTCGACTTGCACCTGATGATCTTCGGAGACTCGACGGCCACCGGCTACGGCTGTCAGGTCGCCGACGAGGTCCCCGGCGTACTGATCGCGCGCGGTCTGGCCGAGGAGTCCGGCAAGCGGATCAGGTTGAGCACCAAGGCCATCGTCGGTGCCACGTCCAAGGGGCTGTCCGGTCAGATCGACGCCATGTTCATCACGGGTCCACCCCCGGATGCCGCCGTCGTGATGATCGGGGCCAACGACATCACCGCCGTCAACGGCATCGGGCGGTCGGCGCGACGGCTGGGCGCCGCGGTGCGACGGCTGCGTGGCAGCGGTGCCGTCGTCGTGGTGGGAACATGCCCCGACTTCGGCGTCATCACCGCGATTCCGCAGCCGCTGCGCACGGTGGCCCGCACCCTGGGCCTGCAGCTGGCCCGTGCGCAGGCCGCCGCTGTGCGTGCCGCGGGTGGTGTCCCCGTGCCGTTCTCCGATTTGCTCGCACCCGAATTCCTCAAGGCGCCCGAGGTGCTGTTCTCGCCTGACATGTTCCATCCGTCGGCGGCCGGGTACTCGCTGGCCGCCACCCAGTTGTTGCCCGCGCTGTGTAACGCGTTGGGCGAGTTGACGAAAGACACGACGACAGAGCCAGCGCTGAAGTCGCGGTCGCCCGAGGCGGCCAACGTGATCGCCAGGCTTGGCGACGTCAGCCGGCTGTGGCGGCGCACCACGGGCGTACCCGCGCCGATCGTCGTACCCGCGACCAGCTAGCTTCTCCTTAGATTTCGTACAGTCAATCGACACCAGGGAGCCGTCATGCCCGAAGCCGTCATCGTCTCGACCGCGCGCTCGCCGATCGGCCGCGCCTTCAAGGGTTCGCTGGCATCCATCCGGCCCGACGATCTTGCCACCCAGATGGTGCGGGCGGCGTTGGACAAGGTGCCCTCGCTCGACCCGCATGACATCGACGACCTGATCATGGGTTGCGGTCAGCCCGCAGGCGAGTCGGGTTTCAACATCGGCCGTACGGTCGCCGTGCAGCTCGGCTACGACTTCCTGCCCGGCACCACGGTCAACCGGTATTGCTCGTCGTCGCTGCAGACCACCCGGATGGCGTTCCACGCGATCAAGGCCGGTGAGGGCGACGTGTTCATCTCCGCGGGCGTCGAGACGGTGTCGCGGTTCGGCAAGGGCAACGCCGACTCGTGGCCCGACACCAAGAACCCGCTGTACGACGAGGCAGGAAAGCGTTCGGAGAGCGCGTCGGCAGGCGCAGACGAGTGGCACGACCCGCGCGCCGACGGGTTGATCCCCGACGTCTACATCGCGATGGGCCAGACCGCCGAGAACGTCGTGCTGAAGACCGGCATCAGCCGCGAGGATCAGGATCTCTGGGGCGTACGCAGCCAGAACCGCGCCGAGGAGGCCATCAAGAACGGCTTCTTCGAGCGTGAGATCGTCCCGGTCACGCTGCCCGACGGCACCGTCGTCTCCAAGGACGACGGCCCACGCGCAGGCACCACTTACGAGGCGATCAGCCAGCTCAAGCCGGTGTTCAGGCCGAACGGCACCGTCACTGCGGGCAACGCCTGCCCGCTGAACGACGGCGCCGCCGCCCTGGTCATCATGAGCGACACCAAGGCCAAGGAGCTGGGCCTGACGCCGTTGGCGCGCATCGTGTCCACGGCCGTGTCGGGGCTTTCGCCGGAGATCATGGGCCTTGGTCCCATCGAGGCGATCCAGAAGGCGCTGGCCACGGCGGGCAAACAGATCTCCGACATCGACCTCGTCGAGATCAACGAGGCGTTCGCCGTTCAGGTGATCGGCTCGGCGCGCGAACTCGGCATCGACGAGGACAAGCTGAACGTGTCCGGTGGCGCCATCGCCTTGGGTCACCCGTTCGGCATGACAGGTGCTCGCATCACCGCCACGCTGCTGAACAACCTTGCGACGCATGACAAGACGTTCGGTGTCGAGTCGATGTGCGTTGGCGGTGGCCAGGGCATGGCGATGGTGATCGAGCGGCTGAGCTAGCCGCCCGCTCCCCCTTCCATCTCGCCGAGCCTGCTGTCAGATCGCATTCCGTCGACTTTTCGCGATCTCACAGCAGTCTGGAGTCTTGGGCGCGGCGCACGCGGGCGAGGATGCTGGCACGCCGATGGCCGGCGGCCACCCTGATCGTTGCCCAGCCGACACTGGCGATGTACTCATGCCGCACGATGTCATATCCGATCTGATCGGCGTGCTGGATACCGTCGTACTCGACGGCGACCATCGGATCGTCCCAACCCATATCGAGGTAATACAGCGGATCACCATCGGGGCCGAGCACCGGTATCTGTGTTCTCGGTCTCGGAAAACCCGCGTCTATGAGCAGAAGCCGAAGCCATGTCTCCTTTGGCGACTGGGCGCCCGAATCGTAGAGGTCGAGCGCGACTGCGAGCTGTCGCAGCCCACGTACGCCGGGGTGGCGGTCGGCAATGGCGAGCACGTCATCTGCCTTGAAACCGGTCGCATTGCCCAGGGCATCAAGGCGCGCTACCGCTTCGTCGACACGTCCCCGCCTACCGATGTCAAATGCCGTGCGTTCAGGTGTCGTCACCCTCAGATCGTGGAATGTCACGAATTCGCCTGTGTCAAGGCGAAAGTCGTAGGTCCTAAGGCCGTGAGGACGCCGGGCATTGGGCCACACCAACTCCACCGGCAGGCAGTCGTCGATCCACTTCGCGCCATGCAATCCCGCCGCCGTGAGGCCAGCGATGACGCCTTCTCTGTGCGACCAGAGCCAACCCGCGACCGCTCTCAGCTGCAGGGTCAGATCTACGTCAGCCCCGACGTACACGTCAGGGAAGACGGATCGAAAGCGCGACCTCAGTTCGTGTTTCCTGACCAGACCGGCGGCGAGCGCCTCGCTGCCGACGAAAGGGCGATCATGGATCTCCATGGCTCCACCGTGGGCCACACCAACGCCCGAAACTGCTGTCAGATCGCAATTTGTGGATAAATCGCGATCTGTGAGCAGTTTCGGCGGGGAGCACGAAAAAGGGCGCCCGCGATAGCGGACGCCCCTTCTCTAGGAGAGCTGCTAATCCCTTTGGAAGTAGCTCAGCAGCTGCAAGATCTCGATGTACAGCCAGACCAGCGTGACGGTCAGGCCGAGGGCGACGCCCCATGCAGCCTTCTCCGGCGCACCGGCGCGGATCATCTGATCGGCGGCGTCGAAGTCGAGCAGGAAGCTGAACGCCGCGATGCCAATGCAGACCAGCGAGAAGATGATTGCGATCGGGCCGCCGCTGCGCAGGCCCATGCCCTCGCCACCGCCGACGCCGAACATGCCGAGCACCAGGTTGCCGAGCATCAGGACCAGCACGCCGAACATGGCCGCGACCAGCATCCTGGTGAACTTCGGCGTGACGCGGATGGCGCCGGTCTTGTAGACGACCAGCATGCCGAAGAACACGCCGAGAGTGCCGAGGATCGCCTGGAAGATCAGCGTTCCTGCGCTCGCACCCGACACGTAGACATTGGCAAGGATGAACGAGAACGCGCCGAGGAACAGACCCTCGAGAGCCGCGTAGCTCAGCACGATCGCCGGGTTGTCCTGCTTGCGGCCGAACGTCGCGATCAGCACCAGCACCAGGCCACCGAGCGCGCCAACGACCGCGAACGGCATGGCCAGCGCCAGGTTCTGGGCCACCAGGAAGTAGGAGACGACGGCGACTGCGGTCAGCACGGCCAGCGTGATGCCCGTCTTGGTGACGACGTCATCGATGGTCAGCGGCCGGGAGACCCCGGTCTGCTGCTGGTCTGGGTACTGCGTCGCGTATGGCTGGGCCTGTACCTGCTGGGCACCGTAGCCAGCGGCTCCGGTACCAAACTGCGCGTATCCGCCCTGCCCCTTGGGCAGGGACCGGAATACCGGGTTGCTGCTCTCGCGCACCGTCGGATCCTCTCCTGTGCTGTGCTTCGCCTGCTGGCGAATACTCCAACAACGATCAGCGTGTCAGACAAGGTTCCCG
>JAOPVF010000539.1 GCA_025963195.1 Mycobacterium sp.
CTCCGCACGCCGGATGGGTTCCGCGGCTGGAAGCGGACTGGCCCCGACGGGTGACAGAGCGTCCAGCATGAGCGCGACATAGCGGCGCCAGCCGTCGCCGCCCGATTCCATGCACGACTGGAGCGATGCGAGCATCCCGATGATGGCGTGGACGTCGTCGGGAACGACATCTGCACGGATGACGCCCGCCTGTTGTCCGCGGTGGATGAGGAGGGTCATCGAATCCAGCAACGGCGCCGTGAGCTCCGCGTTGAGGGCACCCGAGTTGTGCGCGGCGGCAAAGGTGTTGCGCTCGCGGGCCACCATCGACAGGGTCGCCTCCATCAACGTGACCAGACCCCGTTTCGGGTCGTCATCGCCGAGCGCCTGCTCGATGGACGGGAGAAGTTGCTCGCCGATGCCCTGTTCGATGGCAGCCCGGAGGAGTTCCTCCTTGTTGGGAAAGCGCCGGTACAGCGTCGCGATGCCCACGTCGGCCCGGCGCGCGATGTCATCGAGCGTGGCGTCCGGCCCACACTCGGCGTAGACCTCTCGCGCGGCCCGCACGATCCTTTCGGAGTTCCGCGCAGCGTCGGCGCGAAGCCGGCGCGTGCCATCGGTGAGCATGACCACAGGTTAGCAAGCGATAGTTGACTATCGCTACGCGCTAGGGTTGGGTTTGATCAGCAACCGATAGTTGGATATCGGTTACGTCAGCACCCGCCTTGCGCTTAAGGAGACGTCGCTCATGACGGAAACCCTCGGACTCATCGGCAGCGGAATGATCGGCAGCGCGCTGGCCCGCCTCGCCGTCGCTGCCGGCCTCGACGTCGTCGTGAGTAACTCGCGCGGTCCCGAGACCCTCGGTGCATTCATCGCCGAGCTCGGTCTGCAGGCCCGCGCAGGCACACCCGCCGAAGCCGCCGAAGCCGGCGACGTCGTCGTGGCGGCCATCCCGCTCAACACCTACCGCCGGCTGTCCCCAGTCGAGTTGGCGGGCAAGACCGTGATCGACACGATGAACTACTACCCGCAGCGCGATGGCCGCATCGCGGAACTGGACACCGGCAATTCGACCAGCAGCGCCCTGGTCCAGCGGCACCTGTCCGGGTCCCGAGTGGTCAAGGCGTTCAACAACATCGACTTCCGTCGCCTGTTCACCCTCGCTCTGCCCTACGGCGCACCGGACCGCACCGCACTGCCCATCGCGGGGGACGCCGCCGCCAAGAGCAAGGTGGCCGAGCTTCTGGACATCCTCGGCTACGACGCCACCGATATCGGCGCCCTCGACGACAGCTGGCGCAGTGAGCCCGGCACCCCGGTCTACTGCCTGCCGTACTTCCCAGGGCAAGCGCCCGAGGACGTCAGTCCGCACGAGGCATTTCGCTGGTTCTTCGAAACGCCGGGAGTGCCCGTATCCGCAGACCGCGTCAGGGATCTGACGGCCGGCGCCGTCCGCGGTCCCGCAGGCGGCCACGTCCCCGAGATGGCGGCCTCACTCGCGGGACTCGACACGAGGCAATCCGTTTTCCCCGTCGCTTCGCTCCCCCCAGCACCGTCGCGGGTCGCGTCCTAGGCCGCTCCGTCGGCCCTAGTTGACGGGGCGCGTCCGCTCGGCGCGTACTGCACCGTCGTCAGTCGTGTCGTCGGCATGCTTCTCAGCGCGCTTGATGCGCGGGTCCAGTGCATCGGCCCGTTCGCGCTGGGCATCGAGCTCCTCGCGGGAGGTATCCACGTGCTCGCGGTGCCCTGATGCGCGCTCCTGCAGGCGGGCGGCTTCGGCAGCCTTGACGTCGGCTTCCGCCTGGGCGGCGCGTGCCTTGGCCTCGGTCTCGGCGGCGATGGCCTCACGCTTCTCCACGCGTGCGCTCCGTTCCTGCACATCTTCCCGGATGCGGTCGGCCTGCACTCGGTGGTGGCGGTTGCTGGCCGATCGCGCGACGAAGGCGAGTATGCCAATGATCAGAACTGCAACGACGGCGATGATGACCCAGGTGGTGGTGGTCACGACGGGCTCCTTCGGATGGGTGGCACGTCAGCGGTATTTACGTGCACGCTTGTTCGGCGGGTGCCCGCATTCGCCGATGCCCAAACCGGAGCGACCTACTTGACGGTCAGCGTGCCCTTCATGTTGGAGTGGTACTTGCAGTAGAACGGGTACTCGCCTGGTTGCGTCGGCGCCGTGAAGGTCTTCTGCCCATTGGCGTCGACCTCGGTGTCGAACTGCCCGGCGGTCTTCGACGTCACCGAATGCTCGACCCCATCACCGTTGGTGATGGCGACCTGCGCTCCGGGTGACACGGTGATCGGCTCACCGAAGGCCATCCCGGAGATGGCGATGGTTGGACCACTGGCCGCAAGGGCCGCGCTACTGGTCGCCGGTGCGGCGCTGGTCGCTCCGTAGCCGGTGGTGCCCGAACTGCCGCATCCTGCGACTATGAGGGCGATCACGCCCAGCGCAGCCACGGCCCCATGGAGTTTCGTCATCGCGTTCCCCGTTCTTTGGTGGACTGCGATGGACACGTTGGCCGATGCGATTCGGTTCAACGAATCCCATGATGGCTCTCAGAAGTAGCCGTTGGCGGGTGGCCAGGTCCCGTTGACCAGGTAGTTGCCGGTTGCGTGCGCCTTGTACGCCAGCGGGCTGTGGCTGGCCACCGTTCGGGCGTTGCGCCAGTGCCGGTCGAGGTTCAGCGCCCGCGCGGTCGCCGACGCTCCCCCGGTGTCGAACAACCGCTGAGCGGCCGACAGCGTCAGTCGTTCGGCCACCAGCTGGGCCTTGGCGATCTGCACGGCCAGATCGGCGAGTGCCTCCGCGTCGTCTTGCCTGCCCGTGTCGACCAGAGCGTCGACGCCGTCGGCTGCCGCCAGCACGAGGACCTCGGCCGCCGATGCGCTCGCGGCGATCTCACCGACGGCCTCCAGTACGAACGGATCCCCCGCCGCGGTGGTGGCCACCGAATGCGCGGCGGGCCGGGCGCGATCGCGGACGTAGGCCACCGCGTCGTCGGCGACGGCCAGCCCGATGCCCGCCGCGACGGCGGCGAGGTAGAGCTGCAGGAAACCGGTGCCGTGTCCGAGGTGCGCGCCGTCGGAGACCGTGATCGCCTCTTCCGGTTGCACCACGACGTTGGTGAACCGGGTGCCGCCGCTAGCGGTCATGCGCTGCCCGAAACCGTCCCAGTCGTCGAACAGTTCGACGCCGTCGCGGTCGGTCGGCACGATCGCCTGCAGGTCGCGTCCGTGCGCATCGATCGCGGACACGGCGATGACGTCGGCGAACAGTGTGCCCGTGGAATAGAACTTGTAACCGTTGAGCCGCAGCACACCCTCCGAGTCGGTGAGCACCGTGGTGTCGGCGCTCGAAGGAGCCTTGCCGTTGGCGTCGGTGATCGCATTGCCGAACACCACGCCAGAATCGACGTGCGGAAACCATTGCTGCCGTTCGTGTTCGGCCGCGCGGTTGCTCAGAAGCCGTTCGGAGAAACCGAAGTGCGCGCGAAGGGCTTGAGCGACGTTGGAGCTGCCCCTTGCGATCTGGACGACCAGGCCCAGTACGTCGCGGGCGCTGCCGCCGGGACCGCCGTAGCGGGTGGGCACCCGAAGACCGAGCAATCCGGCGTGCCGAAGTCGTCGCACCGCGTCGTACTGGAGCTCGCGCGTCCGTTCGGCCCCAGCGTCGGCGCTTCGCAGGTCCGCGACGATCTCGGGAAGCCGCGACAACCGCTCCGACGTCGACCCGCGAAGCGGTGCCTCCGGGTAGGCGGCGCGTGGCGCGACGGGCGCCGTAGACGCACTCACGACTGCGCCAGGTAGCGTTGCCGCTCCCAGTCACTGACGTGCTGGCCGTACTCGGTCCATTCGCTCCTGGCGATCGCCGCGAAGTCCAGAACGGAATCGACACCCAGGATTTCGGTGATGGCGTCGTCGCGGGTCGCCAACTCCAGTGCTACCCCAAGCGATTCGGGCAGCGGATTGCCGGAGCCGTACAGGTCGCCATCTCCGTGCTCGGGCGGCCGCAGCCCACCTTCCACGCCTGCGATCACCGCTGCCAGCGCCGACGCGATCAACCAGTATGGGTTGGCATCCGAACCGCCGGTGCGTAGTTCGATTCGGTTTGCGTCGGGCGTTGCCTCGACCAACGACCGGATTGCCGCGCTGCGGTTGTCGTGGCTCCAGGTGACGGTGGCCGGGGCGAACGAATCCCTGACGAACCTGCGGTAGGCATTCACCGAGTGGGCGCCGAACAGGGTGATCGACGGCAGGTGCTCGAGCAGGCCTGCGATTGCGCTGCGCGCGAGCTGGTTCTCGGTGCCGTCCTTCGCCGCGAAGGCAGGCACGCCGTCGCGCCACAGCGAGATGTGGACGTGCGCCGAGCTTCCCGATTGATCGGAGAACGGCTTCGGCATGAAGCTGGCGAGCTTGCCATGCCTGCGGGCGACCTCCTTGGCCGCGTACTTGAGCCGCGCACCGTCGTCGGCTGCCTCGAGCGCGTCGGTGTAGATCAGATTCGTTTCGACCTGGCCGGGCCCGTACTCGGTCTGGATGCCCTCCAACCTGACGAAGGGACTGAGGGTTTCGTACAGGTCGGCGAGCAGCGGATCCAGCGCGTTGGCGTTCTCCAACGAGTACGCGTGGATGTCGTTCTGAAACGGCGACCCATCGGGTTCGAGAAGGTAGAACTCGAGCTCGACGCCGACCTTCGCGGTGAAACCCAGCGCCGCAAGGCGATCGAGTACCCGTCGCAGCACCGCCCGAGGGTCCAGTCGCGACGGGCTCCGGTCGCGTCGCACGATGTCGGATACGACGTGGCCCACGCCGGTACGCCACGGCAGCGGCCGAAACGTCGACAGATCCGGCACGGCGAAGACGTCGGGATAGCCACCGTCCCAGTTGGTCAGGCGCAGCGAGTCGATCACCGTCGCATCACTGTTCCAGCCGAGAGATGCCTCACAGAACGCGAACCCGCTTCCGCGCGCCCGATCGAGGAAGGTGGCGGCAGGAATTCGCTTGCCTTGCGCGTGACCGAACGGGTCGCTCCACGCCACCTCGATCTCGCGCAGCGAGCCGGCCTCGATGCGGCGCACCAAGTCCAGTTCCGGTTCCGAACCGACGGTGGGGTCGTTGATGGTCTGTGTCATGATCGTCGGTCGACGGCGGCGGTCAGGCGGGAGCCGATCAGCACCCCGATGGCCAGGGCACCGACCAGCACGCCGACGATGACCCACGCGAGCGCGCTCGAACCACCGACCAGATCCTTGAGATTGGTCAGGATCAGCACCAGTGCACCGAGCAAGCCGACGAGGCCAAGCACCGGGGCGACGCGGACCCGCCATGCCGAGTGGCCGCGTTGGTCCCTTGCGAAGAACACCAGTACCGCAACGCTCGTGGCGATCATCAGCACGACAACCCCGACCGTGGTGGCGCCGGCGAACCAGGTGTAGAACTGCGCGGCAGGATCGAGGTCGAACAGGACCGCCAACACAATGCCCGCCGCGACGACGCCCGAGATCCACAGCGACGCCCGGTGCGGCGAACCATGCAACGCGTGCGGCTGGCTCAACGATGACGGCAGCACGTCACGCTGCGACAGCGCGAACACGTAACGCGACGCGACGTTGTGGAACGCAAGGATGCAGGCGAATAGGCTGGTGAAGTACAGCACGGTGATGACGTCGGCGCCGACGAGACCGATGTAGCGCTGCGCCGAGTCGCCGAGGAACGTCGCACCGGAATCGGTAGCCCGTTGCACGGCCGCCTCGTCGCCCCATCCGGAGATCAGCGCCCAACTGGTGACCGCGTAGAAGACGCCGATCAGGATCAGCGCGAGGTAGGTGGCGCGCGGAATGGTGCGCTCCGGCGTGCGGGCTTCGTCGCGGAAGATCGCGGTCGCCTCGAACCCGACGTAGCTGATGATCGCGAACAACAATCCGATGCCGAGAGATCCGGAGAAGACCGCGGTGGGGTTGACGATGCCGGTGGACAGACCGTGGTCACCGCCGCGGGTCACGATGACCAGATCGAGCACCAGCACGATGGCGATCTCCGCGGTCAACAGCACGGCAAGGACCCGGCTGGACACCGTGATGTTTCGGTAGCCAAGGTAGGTGGTTACCCCGAATGCCAGTGCCGCGAACAGCCACCACGGCAGGGCCGGGCCATTGAACAGCTCGACGACCGCGGCGCCCGCCGGACCGAGTAGGCCGTAGACGCCCGCCTCCAACGCCACGTAGCTCACCAGCGCGACGAACGCGATGCCGATGCCTGCAGGCGTGCCAAGGGACTTGCGAACGTAGGAGAAGAAGGCGCCTGCCTCCTCGACGTACGGGGTCATCGCGGTGAATCCGACTGCGAAGAACAGCAGCACGATGGTGGAGGCGATGAAGGTGGCCGGGAAGCCGGCTCCGTTGCCCGCCGCGATGCCCAGCGGCACGACGCCACCGATCACGCCGAGCGGCGCCGCTGCGGCCACCACCATGAAGACGATGGAGGCCACGCCGAGGTTGCCGCGCAGGTGGCGCTCGGGTGCAGTGGATTCACCGCCCAAAGATTCTGGTGCAGAAACGGTTTCGGACATGGCTGACCGCCCTTCGTGGGTGCCGACTGTCGACTGCCCGCACCATAGGAGCGATCGTGGCCGCGGCACCACGTCTGAAGTCACGGTGAGTTATACGGCGTCACAATTGGACACAATCCATTTTCCCGCCCCCATGCCCTCGGCAGGCGCGGCTTGCAATCGTGGCGTTCGTCAGTAGCCTCGGGCCGGTGGGGATGGTGAGCTCGATCCGGGCGGTGGACACGCTGGGGCTGCGGCCGTTGCGGGTCGGGGCGACACCCGTTCCGCACGCGGAGATCCTCGACCACACCCGGCCGGTGCTGGCCGCGCAGGGCATCGACCTCCAAATCGAGATCTTCGAGAGCTTCGACGAGCCGAATGACCTGTTGGTCGCGAAACACCTGCACGCCAACTTCTTTCAGTACCTGCCGTTTCTCGATGACTTCAACCGCCGCACCGGTAACCGGCTGACACCCGTGGTACCGGTACACATCGAGCCGTTCGGCCTGTACTCGGCGTGGTTTGCCGATCTCGACGCTCTACCCGAATACGCCGAGGTGGTGTTGCCATCCGATCCGGTGAACGTCGACAGGTCGTTGGTGATGCTGAACGACCTCGGCCTGATCGACTGTGCCCCCGGCCAACATGAACTGGCCACCGTCGCCGCCATCCGGGCCAACCCGCGCCATCTGGTGTTCAAGGAGCTGACCAGTTGGCTGCTCGGCGACGTCCGGGAGGACTTCGACGCGGTCTTCCTGTTCGGCAATCAGGCCATGGAATGGGGCGTCGACGTCGGCAGCGCGCTCTGTCGCGACCAGGGCAATTCGGCCTATGCGGAGTACCTCGTCGCCCGTCCCGACAACTGCGACGACGCGGACGTCCTCGTGCTCGCCGACGCATTGCAAGGCGACGCCACGCGTCACTTCATCACCACGACGTATGACGGGCAGGTCGTGCCCGCCTTCTGACGTCGGTATTCCTCGTGGCGACCGAAAGCCTTGTCGTCGCCTGGCCGCCGGGCGAAATTCGATGGATGTACCAAGCGGCGATGCGGCCTTCGCCTGCCGAGGAGCCGTTGCGGGTGGTGCTCGTCATTGACGTGCCTGCCACTGCCGTCGACCTGGCCACCCGTACCGCGGAGCTGGCCGATGAGTACGCCCGCGTCATCGCGATGTCGATCCCCGGTGTGCGGCCGCGGCAGGCGGTGGTCGCAGGCAGTCGGGCACCGTCGACACCGCCGCGCGACGGCCTTCTGATCGATGACGTCAGGCGGCACGTGCTCATAGGCGGGGTGCCCATGCGGCTGGCCTACCGGGAGTTCGAGCTGCTGCGCTATCTGGCAAGGCGCCCGGGCTCCGTCGTGTCGCGCGACGAGCTGGTACGCGAGGTGTGGCACGACGCACCTCGTTCCGCCACTGGGGTTTCGGTGCGGACGGTGGACACCCACGTTCGCCGGCTTCGCGTCAAACTCGGTCACTACCAAGGGGTTCTGACGAGCGTGCGGGGTCACGGGTATCGCTTCGAGCCGCGCAAGGACGTGCGCGTCGTCGGGCAGGCACCGCGTCCGGCGTGATGGGCTACAGCGTCGCGGTCAGCGGGCCCGACGTCTGGCAGATGGACCGCGGCGGGTTGCCGGTCGACGCGCAACCGCGGCCCGTCGCGGTGTAGGTGGCGCCTGCGCGGTACGGCGCGTAGTACACCTGGGCCGTTTGCGGGCCCTCCCTGTAGTCGCACTGCTCGGCCGTTTGGCTGCCCTGCATCTGCACGCACGCCACCGACAAGGTCGGCTCGGCGGCGACCACGCATCCGGCAGGAGCGACCGTCGCGGTCACCATGTCGCGACCGGAGATCTGCACGACGCGCGGCGGTGACAGCGTGAACGAGCATGGCGGAGCGCCCGTCTCGGCGTGGGCCGACGGGATGGCGGGCATCCACGCCACGCCCAGCATCGAGACAGCGCAGGCAATCAGGACGCGTCGCACCATCCACGGATGGTATGTCACCGCAGTACTCGCTCGTCGACGATGAACAGGACCAGCGTGACGGCAAGGATGCTCGCCGCCAGTCAGATCGCGTGCGCACCCCATGCGCGGCTGGCGTAGGCACCCATCAACGCTCCCCCGGCGAAGCCGATGATGAGGGTGCCGTAGACGCCAAATGCGCGAACCGACGCCGCCTGTTTCTCGACGAAGCCGTCGTACCCGGATTCGACGAACCGCAGACGTTGCGAAACAGGCCCATTTGAACGGCCGCGAGGAAGGCGATCGGCACCGTGACGTAACCGTGCGCCACGGTCACCGGAATCGAACCCGACGCCCGCGAGGACGACCACCTGCACCGCCATGGTCCAGCGCAGCGGGTGCGTGAGGACCCGCTCTACGCGGCCGGACTTGATGTGCGCGGCAAGCCCGACGCCGACCATGAACGCCAGAATGGACCACACGTGCGCCAGCGCTGCCGCCAGTTTGCGCTCGGAGAGGTCGATGGCGAAGAAGATGACGTTGCCGGTCTGGACGTTGGCAAACACGCCGCCGCGGACGAAGTAGGTGTGCGCGTCCATGACGCGGCCGACTGGCGCATCGCCCATTCGGACAACCTATCGGCGCCGCCGCGCTACAGCGCTCCCAACGCGCTGAGCATGCCCGCGGCCGACCTGGGCCACGGAAACTCCTCGGCGCGTCGGCGCGCGTCGTTCCTGCGCAGGCGTTCGGGTCTGCCGATGATCGACGTCACGGCGTGGGCGATGGCGTGCGGGTCGTTGTCGGCCGCGGCACCACTGTCGCTGGTGAGGATCTCGGCGAGGGCCGACGTGTTCGACACGACGGCGGGGGTCCCGCAGGCCAATGCCTCAAGCGCGGCCAGGCCGAACGTCTCGTGCGGCCCGGGGGCCAGGGCGACATCGGCGGATGCCAGGATGGCCGCAACGGTGTCGCGGCATCCGACGTATCCGGTGAAGTCGACGGGGAGGCGCGCCGCCTGTCGCTCCAGCCGGGCCCGCAGCGGCCCCTCGCCGACGACGACGAGACGTGCGTCGACTCCTGAATCACGAAGCGCGGCAACGGTGTCGATGCTGCGGTGGGCGTGCTTCTCGACCGACAGCCTGCCGCAGTGCACCAGCAAGGTCTGCTCGGGGTGCGCCCACCGAGCTCGCACCTGTTCGCAGTGACGTCGCGGATGAAACTGTTCGAGATCGACGCCAAGCGGGACGGTGACCGCATTGCCTGCGTCGATGCGGTCGAACTCCTCGCGCGCGAACGCCGTTGTGCACACCACCGCGTCGTAGTTAGCGGCGGTTCGGCGATTCGCGACGTCGGCGGCGGCCTGCGCCAATCGGCGCGGAAGTAGTTGTCCCAGCAGGCGATCGAGCCGCTCGTGGGAGATCATCACGGTGGCCACCTCGCGCCGGCGGCCCCACGGTCCCAACGACCGCAAGGTCAGCCGGTCGGAGACCTCCAGCGCGTCGGGTTCCAGTCGTTCGAGCAGCGTGGTGACGCGTCCCGGTAGCACGGCTCGGTATCCACCGGTGAACGGAATCTTTTTGGCGGGCAG
>JAOPVF010000543.1 GCA_025963195.1 Mycobacterium sp.
GACCTTGGCTCCGGGGAACGGCGTGAGATCGACTGCGGGAGCGCCAGGATCGTCCAGGTCGACTCGATAGAGGTGCCAGTTCTCGTCGCCGTCGTCGTCCTGGTAGTACAGCAGCCATCGAGGGTCGACGGTCCATTGATGGATGTACACACTGCGGTTGTCGTCGGCGGTGACGCAGCGGGAGTCGTCTTCGCTCGCCCCAATCTCTTCTCCCGTCGCTTCGCTCGCCCCAATCTCTTCTCCCGTCGCTTCGCTCGCCCCGATCTCTTCTCCCGTCGCTTCGCTCGCCCCAAGGGTCTGCACCCAGACGTTCAGCCTGTTCTTCCACGGCGCCAGGTAGGCGATCTTGCTTCCATCGGGTGAGATCGATGCACCGGCGCGGACGGGCGAGTCGAAGAGTTCTTCTACGGGAATGATTTCGGGCAGGGTCATGCGACTCCTCGAGTTCGTAGGTGGTGGTTGGAGATCGGTAATCAAGCCGTGACGGGCCCCCCGAAACGGCCGTTGGTGGCCTCCAGGATGGCGCGGTCGATCAGCGACAACGCCTCGGCCTGGCTGACCTCGGTCTCGTCGACGACGATGGCCCTGCTGACGTCCTCGTCGATGACGCGCAGCGCGCCGGTGACCGCCGCCGCGCAGAGTCGAACGGTCAGGTCGTCTTCGGGTAGGCACAATCGCTTGGCGACGACGGGGATGAGCCCACGTTCCATGTCGTCGTGGACCATCAGATAGGCGGTGCGCAGAGCAGGTTCCGACGTCGTCATGGTGGCGATCCGCATCGCACTGATCTCGTCGTCGACGTCCTGTGGAGTTAGAGGATGCGTCACGGCGTCCGCGGCAAGGTGCTCCCCGAGGGACAGTTCGGCTGGCCATCGGTCCAGTACGGCGAGGAATCGGTCCAGCGATTTGGCGAGTACCGGTTCGACGCAGCTCTCCTTCGATCGGAAGTATCGCCAGATGGTGCGGGTGGAAAGCCCTGCGGCAGAGGCGATGTCGTCACCACTGGTCCCGGATACCCCGTCCGCCCAGAACAGCGCGCAGGCGTGCCTGGAGACGGCCAACCGCGCGGCGGCATTGTCGGCGATGACGACCACCTCTCCTGTCGTGTCACTAAGTGACATGACCTACTGTGTCACTAAGTGACAGGGCCGTCAAGCGAAGCAACGAGAGGAGCCCGGTGGACACCGAGCAGTTCTGGCAGGACGCCGAGCGGCACGTAGTGCGCTACGGGTCGGCGTTCGTCCCGCGAATCATCAAGCGGGCCAACGGAAGTTACGTGTACGACGAACACGGAACCGCAATACTCGACTTCACCTCGGGGCAGATGAGCTCCATCCTGGGCCATTCGCATCCGGACATCGTCGAGACGGTGACGACGGCGATCGAGACTCTCGACCACCTGTACAGCGGAATGCTCAGCGTCCCAGTGGTAAAGCTCGCGGGACGGCTGTCCGCGACGTTGCCCGACTCGCTGAGCAAGGTTCTACTCCTCACGACCGGCGCGGAGTCGAATGAGGCGGCCATCAAGATGGCGAAGCTCTACACCGGTAAGTACGAGGTGGTCTCCTTCGACCGGTCCTGGCACGGGATGACGTCGGGCGCGGCGTCGGCGACGTTCAGCGCCGGGCGGCGAGGCTACGGACCCCCGATGCCGGGCAATCTCACGCTGCCGACACCGAACGGCTACCGGTCGCCGTTCCGTCACGCCGACGGAACCTACGACTGGCAAGCCGAGCTCGAGTACGGATTTGCGATCGTGGATGCGCAATCATCGGGCAGCTTGGCGGCCTGCCTGATCGAACCGATCCTGTCCTCCGGCGGCATCATCGAGCCGCCACCGGGGTATCTGAGCCGGCTCAAGGAACTCTGTAGCGAGCGCGGCATGCTGCTGATCCTTGACGAGGCACAGACGGCGATCGCTCGCACTGGACTGATGTATGCGTTCGAGCAGGACGGAATCGTCCCGGACCTGCTGACCCTGTCGAAGACCCTGGGCGCGGGCCTGCCGGTGGCAGCCGTTGTCACCAGCGAGGAGATCGAAAGCGTCTGCCACGAGCGCGGATTCCTCTTCTTCACCACGCACGTGTCGGACCCCCTCGCGGCAGCCGTCGCGCTGACCGTGCTCACCGTCGTCGACCGGGACGGCCTCGTAGACAGGGCCGCCGCTCTCGGCCGACGGCTCGGGACACGGCTGGCCGACATGCGCGACCGTTACGACGAGGTGGGTGACATCCGCGGACGCGGCCTGTTGCAGGGCATGGAACTGGTCACCGACAAGGTCAGCAAGACTCCGGCCGACGCCCTCGGATCCCAGGTCACCGCCGCCTGCCTCGAACGCGGTCTGCACATGAACATCGTGCAGCTGCCAGGGATGGGCGGAATCTTCCGCATCGCACCGCCTTTGACGATCACCGACGCAGAGTTGGATGCGGGCCTCGACATCCTGGACGACGCCCTGTGCGCCGTCCTGCGGCCGCTGCATATGGTCGAGCGGTGACGATCACCTATGACGTGGCGCTGCGCGACCGAATCCAAACCCACCTGGCGGGGCACGATCGCCGCGTCGTGACCGACCCGACGAAGAAGCATGCGGCCGTCGCGGTGGTCCTCGTCGATTCCGAGGTCGGTGAGGACAGGGTGGATCCGGCGCCCGTCGCGGACTGGATCGATGGGCGACCCATGCCGGTGGACCTCGACGGCCGCATGGTCGACGTTTCCGGCGGTGCTGCCTTCCTTCTGTGCCGCCGGACGTCTCGGCTGAGCTCGCATGCCGCGCAGTGGGCGTTGCCAGGTGGCCGCGTGGACCCTGGCGAAACGGCGGTCGACGGCGCACTGCGGGAATTGGACGAGGAGGTTGGCGTTGCGCTGCCCGAGTCGGCCGTGCTGGGTCTGCTCGACGATTACCCGACCCGGTCCGGATACGTCATCACCCCGGTGGTGATCTGGGGTGGCGGACGGCTCGACCTCCGGCCCGCACCCGACGAGGTCGTCGCGGTCTACCGGGTGGGGCTGCACCAGCTCATGCGCGAGGACTCGCCGCGGTTCATCGCGATCCCGGAGAGCCCACGTCCCGTCGTCCAGATCCCGCTCGGAAACGACCTGATCCACGCGCCCACCGGTGCCGTGCTGCTGCAACTGCGGTGGCTGGGACTGGAGGGTCGAACTGACCCGGTCGGCGACCTCGAGCAGCCGGTATTCGCCTGGAAGTGAACCCCAGCTGTAACACGGACGGGTGCTGTTGCCGATAACCGGGTTGACGCGGTAGCGCTATCGAGGGCGTGCTACCGCCAGGGTTGGAGGAACTCACGTGATTCGTCGTCTTGGATTGGCCATCCTGATGGCAGGCATGGCGCTGGCAGGACTTTCCACCGGCACCGCCACCGCCGCACCCGGGTGTGGCGACTTCCACTGGATGGGCGCCGCCGGTTCGGGCCAGCGTGACGGCGCGGGCCTGACCGCCAATGGCGGCATGGGTGCCGTGGTCTACCAGTCGTATCTGCAGTTGCAGGCCGAGCTGGCCGCCAGCGGCCGGACCATCACCGCCGAGGCCGTTCAGTACCCGGCCGTGGCGGCCCCGTTGGACGGCGGACTTGGTGACTGGATGCACTTCATGGACAGCGTCGAGGAAGGCACCGATGCGGCAGCCGACCAGTTCGAGGCGTTCACCGAGCGGTGCCCCACCACGAAGGTGGTGCTCGCCGGTTATTCGCAGGGGGCCATGGTGATCCACCGCAACCTGGAAGACCTCGCAGACGACCCGCACGTGGCAGCTGCGCTGCTGATCGCCGACGGCGACCGGCTGCCCGGCGACACCACCATCAACATGGGGTCGACGGCGCTGGTGCCGGGCCTTGGCAAGGGCGTCGCCCAGGAGCACTCGTTCCTGGCGTCGGCACCCACCTCGCCGCTGCCGGCCGGGATCGGGACGCGCACCGTCAGCGTCTGCGACGTCGGCGACCCGGTCTGCGACTCCGTCGCCGACTCACCCAAGGTGACGGCTGCCGACATCGCGATTCACACCTCGTACGCACCAACCGCGAGCGGCCCGCACGCTTGGGGCGGACCGCTCTACGGCTTGGTGATGAGCGTGGGTGCGGCGCCGTCGTCCACAGTCGCACTGACCGCGTACGGCGCCTAGCTCTTGGCGCTACTGCTCGCGGTCCTGCAGCAGGCCGAACAGCATCAGTGCCGCCGCGACGAAGGCGGTGACTGCGCGGACGTGATTCCACGCCGTCCACGGCTGGTAGTACGCCAGCCACTCCCGGGCCGCGTCGCCCGCCGAAAGGCCTTGCGGGTCAATGCCGTCGAGATGGTCGTTCAGCGGCACGTTGAAGGCCATCGTGATGATTGCCGCGAGGATTCCGAAGAAGGCGCCAACCAAGATCCATCGTCTACCAGGACGGCGTAACTGGACAACGGCGATGACGCCGACGACGAACGCCAGCACCGCCGCACCGAGATACGCCAGCAGAAACGGCGCGTTCGCGTTGGCCTCGGCGTTGATGCCGCGCATCGCGATGATCGCCGCGAAGGGCCCGGTGCGATCGAGGCCGTGCATGACGAAGGTGGAGAAGACGTACATCATTCCACCTGCCGCGGCGCTGGCGATGACGGTGAGGCTGGTCAGGATGGCGAAGGGGCTGATACGCATTCTGGTCAGTCAACCGGCGATCGCCGAGACGATCCATGGTTTGGCGTCCGGACTGCATACGCCGGCGTCTACGCGCCTTCTTCGAACTATGCCGGCACCGGCACCGGCGCGGTGTCCGACTCCTCGCTCGGCGTTTGTGGCGGTTGCGGCTTCTTGAAGTGGTTGTCGCCGCGCGGGTAGACCACCAACGGCCACCAGAACCACCGGCCAAGCATCGTCGCGATCGACGGCATCAGCAGGGAGCGCACGATGAAGGTGTCCACCAAGAGCCCGATCGCGATCGTGGAACCCATCTGGGCCAGCACGATCAGCTTGCTGAACGTCATCGCCGCCATGGTGGCCGCGAAGACCAGCCCGGCGGACGTCACGACGCCACCCGTGCCTGCCATGGAGCGGATGATGCCCGTCTTCAGTCCGGCGTGGATCTCGTCCTTGAAGCGGGAGACCAGCAGCAGGTTGTAGTCCGATCCCACCGCCAGCAGGATGATGACGGACATCAGCATGACCAGCCACTGCACCTGAATGCCGAAGAGGTCCTGCCAGAGCAGCACGGAGATGCCGAATGATGCGGCGATGGAGCTGGCCGCCGTGCCGACGATGACCAGCGCTGCCACTGCGGCTCGGGTGAGGATGAGCATGATCATGAAGATCAGCGTCAGGGCCGACACCACCGCGATCATCAGGTCGTACTCGGCGCCGTCGGACATGTCCTTGTAGGTGGCCGCGACCCCGCCCAGGTAGATCTTGGCATTCGAGAGCGAGGTCATCTTCAAGGCGTCCTGCGCGGCCTTGCGCTCGGAATCGACGCGGGCGATGCCCTCGACGGTCGCGGGGTCGGTCTCGTGGGTGATGAACATGCGCGCGGACTTGCCGTCCGGTGCCAGGAACATCTTGAGCCCGCGTTCGAAGTCGGGGTTCTGGAACGCTTCTGGCGGTAGATAGAACAGGTCGTCGTTCTTGGCCTGGTCGAAGGCGGCGCCCAATGCCAGCGCGGTGTCGTTGGTGGCCTCCGACTGGTCGAGCAGGGCCTTCTGAGAGTTGTACGACGCCAGCGAGAGGTCCCTGCTCTGCTTCATGCTCGCGATGGTCTGCGGAAGAAGCGCCGTCAGCTTCGGAGCGATGTCCGCCAGTTGATCGGTGTTGCCCTGCACGGCTCCCGTTTGGTCGGTCAGTTTGTCGATCCCGTCGAGGGAATCGAAGAGGGAACGTATCGCGAAGCACATGGGGATGTCGTAGCAGTGCGGTTCCCAGTAGAAGTAGGCGCGCAGGGGCCGGAACTCGTCGTCGAAGTCCGCGATGTGGTCTCGCAGTTCTTCGGTGGTCGCGAGCAGGTCCCGCGACTTTTGCGCCGAGTCCTGTGTCAGTGCGGTTTGTTGGAGCGAGAGTTGGTACTGCCTCTCCAAGATGTCGATCGAGACGTTAGTCGCGTCGACCGTTTTCTTGATGGTGTCCAGCTGAGCCCGCTGGAACGGCAGGTTCATGTTGCTCGTCTGCCCCTGGACGCTCGTCTGGAACGGGATCGAGCTGTGCTGGATGGGGATGCCCAGCGGGCGCGTGATGTTCTGCACCATCGCGATGCCCTCGGTGTGCATGACGTTCCTGGCGATCGCGTTCAGCACCAGCATGTCGGCGGGGTTCCGCATGTCGTGATCGGCGTTGACCATGAGGATGTCGGGGTTCATTCGGGCTTCGGAGAAGTGTCGGTCGGCGGCGGCGAAGCCGATGTTGGTCGGGGCATCCTGCGGCATGTAGTAGCGGTCGTTGTAGGCCGGCTTGTATCCCGGAATCGCGACGAGGCCGATCAGCACCACGAACAGGCTCGCCACGAAGACCGGTGCAGGCCAGCGCACCACGGTGGTGCCGATGCGGCGCCAAAACCGGCTCTGCGGAGGACGTTTGGATTCGTACAGGCCGATCCGGCTGCCCAGGAACAGCACGGCCGGGCCGAGCGTGACCGCAATCGCCACGACCACGACCATGCCGATCGCGACAGGGGCGCCCATGGTGGAGAAGTAGGGCAGACGCGCGAAGCTGAGGCAGTAGGTGGCGCCGGCGATGGTCAGGCCCGACCCCACGATGACGGGCGCGACCGACTTGAACGTGGCGTAGTAGGAGTCGTCCCTGTCCAACCCCATGCCGCGGTCTTCGCGGTAGCGGCCGAAGATGAAGATGCCGTAGTCGGTCGCCGCGGCGATCGCGAGCATCGTGAGGATGTTCCCGGCGAACGTCGTCAACCCGAAGGCGCCGTGGGTGGCAAGCACCGAGACCACGCCGCGCGCGGTGAGCAACCCGATGAACGTCAGGAACAGCTGGATCAACGTCGTCCTGATCGAGCGGTAGACGATCAGCAGCATGATCGCGATCGCGGCGAGGGTTATCACGGTGATCTGGGCGAGGCTGGCGTTGCCGATGACGTGCAGGTCGTTGGTGAGCGCGGCCGGCCCTGCGACGTAGGCCTGCACGCCCGGCGGCGCCTTCGTCTCGTCGATGACCTTGCGGACGGCGTCGACGCCCTCGTTGGCCAGCGTCTGGCCCTGTTCGCCGGCCAGGTTGATCATCACGTAGGAGGCCTTCCCGTCGGCGCTCTGCGCGCCCGCCGCGGTAAGGGTGTCGCCCCAGAAGTCCTGGATGTGCTGGATGTGCTTGGGATCCTGGTACAGCTTGCGGATGATCTCGTTGTAGTAGTCGTGCGCGGCTGGACCAAGGGGCTGCTGACCCTCGATGACGACCATGATCGTGCTGTTCGAGTCGAACTCCTGGAAGTTGCCGCCCATCAACTTCATGGCCTTCATCGACGGCGCATCCTCGGGGGCCATCGGAGCCGAGTGGAGTTCGCCAACGGTCTCGAGCTGGGGGGCGACCACGTTCACCACGACGGCGACGAACACCCAGAACAGCACGATCGGCACCGCGAGGATGCGCAGCAGATGGGGAACGAAGGCGCGCTTGGGGTGTTCGCCGGTCTCGGCCGGCGGGGTTGCGTGCGTCATGCGGACTTCACCAGGCAGTACGTCTGGGCGTCGATCCCATCGGCGGATTGCTCCTCACGGACGGTTCCGTTCACGGTGACCCGGCATCCAATCTGATCAGTGTCGCTGCGCGCGACGAGGCTTGCGCTGACGGACGGCAACGTCGTCGACAACGTGACCGACCACGGCAGGGGCGCGGTGAGCGAGTGCACGTTGGCATCCGGGTCGAAGTAACCGATTTGGGCCGTGGAGCCTGGCGGGCCGTAAACCTCGTAGACCATGACCTTCGGATTGAACTGGACGATCTCGATGCCAGCCCCGGCGTTGGCATTGAGATCCTGCGACGCGAACTTTGCGTGCAAGCGGGAAACCACGAGGCCCGAGATTGCCAGTACGACGATGAGTACCAACGGGATCCAGATCTTCTTCAGCCCCCGACCGACCGGAATGGTTCTCACTCGCACACCTCTCGCTGATCCTCTGGCTGCGTTGCGACGTCTTCCGGTGAACAGTCGGCATTCTCGGCGAGCCGACACAACACCGGATACGCAACCCGCGCCGAAACCTGCAGCGCGCATGACTCGTCCGGTGTCAGCGTGGTCATCAAGGCCGCAAGGCGTGCCCGACGGACGCGCTTGCGCTCGTCGAGCATCATCTGACCGTGCGGTGTGACGTTGACGAGGCTGGCGCGCCCGTCGTCGGGGTCGGGGAGCCGGGTCACGAAGCCAAGTCGCTCCAGTCTCTGGACCAGTTGTGTCATCGACGGCTGGCTCACCGCTTCCTTGGCTGCCAGCGCGGTCAACCGAATGGGTCCTTCGCGGCACACTCGGTTCAGCACGAACGCCGCGGACGCACTCAGCTCCACACGATCGGAGAGAAACCGCGCGGTCAGGTCCAAGGCCTGGTCGAGAAACTCGCCGACGTAATCGAAGTCGTCTTCGACGCCGGCCGGATTTCGCATTCCGTATCTATATCACCCACCCTATGTAGTGGCAATCGGGACGGGTTTGGCCCGCAAGACAGGTCTTTCACAGGAATAACTGGCCTGCCGCGGTTGTTCGCGACAGTCCGCGGAGACTACGCAACTGCCCGGCCCCTGAAGTCACTGTCAGATGCCGTCGACGTGTCCGACATGAAAGCTGTTGTTGAACAGGTGATTTCGAAGTATCAAGGCTCGGCTGCCAGCCCCAAATGCTGTGACTATCTATATATGTAGGGCTATGTATGTTGGGCGTCGAGAATCTCGGGAAGTACGCCGATGAGCCGGTCGACGTCGTCCGCGGAGCTGTAGGGAGCCAAGCCGATCCGCACCCCACCGACGTCGCCCAGCCCGAGCACCTTCGACGCCTCGTAGGCGTAGAACGAACCCGCGGGCGCATTGATGTCGCGTTGCGCGAGCGCCCCGCTGATCGCTGCCGCATCCCGCCCGGCGACCGTGAAGAGCAACGTCGGGGTCCGCCGCGCCGCACGCGAATGAATGGTGATCGCGGGCAGCTGGTGCAGGCCGGCCTCGATCCGCCGGCGCAGCGCGTCCTCGCGCTCCTCGAGGGCACCCATCGCCGCGACCAGCCGGTCTCGGCGGCTCCCCGGCGCGTTCGTCATGCCTGCGAGGAAGTCGACTGCCGCGGTGGTGCCCGCCATCAGTTCGTAGGGCAGCGTGCCGAGTTCGAAGCGTTCTGGCACGCGGTCGGTGGCGGGGAGCAGCTTGGCCGGACGCAGCTCGGCAAGCACGTCACGCTTGCCCACGACCACGCCACAGTGTGGACCGAGGAACTTGTACGGCGAACAGGCGAAGAAGTCCGCGCCGAGATCCCGGAAGTCGACCGTGCCGTGGGCGGTGTAGTGCACGCCGTCGACGTACAGCAACGCGCCTACGGCATGGGTGTGCGTAGCGATGGCGCGCACGTCGGGCATCGTGCCGATCAGGTTGGACGCCGCGGTGACGGCGACCAGGCGGGTGCGCGCGCTCAGTTGTGCCTCGATGTTCTGCACGGGTAATTCGGAGGTCGCGGGGTCGAAGTCCACCCACCGGATGACGGCGCCGGCGTTCGCGGCGGCGATCACCCAGGGCCGGACGTTGGAGTCGTGGTCAAGGCGCGTCACGACGATCTCGTCTCCGGGGCGCCATTGCGCCGACAGTGTCCGTGACACATCGAAGGTGAGCGCCGTCATGCTGCGCCCGAAGATCACCTCGTCTGGGTCGGCGTTGAGCAGATCGCCGAGCGCGCGGCGGCACTGATCGACGATCTCTTCGGCATTGCGTTCTGCAGTGGTGTTGTGCCCGCGGTTCGACAGCGGGCGCAGCATCGCGTCGCGGATGGCGTCGGCAACCGCCGTGGGCGTCTGCGAGCCGCCGGGCCCGTCGAAGAACGCGGTGCCGGTGCTCAGCGCAGGAAAGCAGCGACGGATCGCGTCGACGTCGAACGCCGACTGTTCGTGGGGGAGGGACACGAACGAAGTCTCCCACCGGGGGTGGCGCTGTGAGTGCAGACACATTGCTAGCGTCCAAATCATTAGGGTACTATCTAATTATGCGCACGATGATTGCGGCGCTGAACGCTTAGGAGGCACCGTGGCCACCGACCGACCCACCGTCTGGCAGTACATCGGCTACTCGTATGGACGTCGACTGCCCGATTCGATGAAGACGTGGGTATCGCACGACCTCGCAGGCGTCGGAGCGGTCCGCCGACACATGGTCCGGATGGCAATCCCGCCGCTTCTGGTCCTCGCTCCGTTCTGGCTCATTCCCGCCACGCTCTACGTGCACCTCGAGATGACGGCCCCGATCTACATCTGGACGCTGCTCATGGCGCTTGCGCTGAACAAGGTGTGGCGCCGCTACCGCCTGGCCCAGCACGATCTGGACCCGAATCTGGTCGACGTCCTCAAGCGCAGGAGGGATGCGCACATGCACGAGGACTACATCCGACGCTTCGGCCCGCGGCCGGAATCGGCCAAGTGGCAGTCGAACAGCAGCCCGTTCTAGAGCTCGGTGAACCGACGCAAGAACTGGCGTGTCCGGTCGTGACGGGGTTCGGTCAAAACCTGGGTGGCCGAACCGGATTCGACGATGCGACCGCCATCGAGGAAACACACGGTGTCCGCCACCTCGCGGGCGAATGCCATTTCGTGGGTGGCCATCACGATGGTGCTCCCGCTCGAAGCCAACTCCCCGACGAGGGCAAGCACCTCGCCGACCAGTTCCGGATCCAGCGCGCTGGTGATCTCGTCGAGAAGCAACAGCCGCGGCTCGTAGGCCAGCGCGCGGGCAATGGCCACGCGTTGCTGCTGCCCACCGGACAGCTTGTCCGGGTAGGCATCCGCCTTCTCCGCAAGCCCGACGCGGGCGAGTAGCTCGCGGCCGCGGTCCTGGGCGGCGCGGCGCGTCGAGCCGTGCACCACACGTGGAGCCAGCGCGACGTTGGCCAGTGCGGTCATGTGGGGAAACAGGTTGAACGACTGGAACACCATGCCCATCGCCTGTCTCGCGACGTCGGCATCGATGCGCGGGTCGCTGATGTCGCGGCCGTCGAGCATGATTTGCCCGTCGTCGATGTCCTCGAGCAGGTCGATGCACCGCAACAGCGTCGACTTTCCCGATCCCGACGCCCCGATCAGCACCACGACCTGATGCTCGTCGACGTCCAGGTCGATGCCGTCGAGCACGGAACGGTCGTGGTAGGTCTTGACCAGCCCACGGACCGACAGCACGGGTGTTGTTTCCCGGGTCGCTCCGCTCCTGGCCTCCGGCGTCATACCGCGCCCTGCCGAGTCGCCAAACGCCCTGCCGCCCAATCGGCGAGCCGCGCCGAGGGCACCGCGAGCGCGATGAACAACAGGCCTGCCACGACGTACGGCGTGAAGTTGTAGGTGGTGGCCGACTGAATTTGGGCCGCCCGCACCGCGTCGACGGCACCGAGCACCGAGATCAGACCGCAGTCCTTCTGCAGTGCGACGAAGTCATTGAGCAGCGCCGGCGTGACCCGGCGCGTGGCTTGGGGCAGCACCACCAGTTGCATCGTGCGCCGATAGTTGAGCCCGATGGACTTGGCCGCGGCCAGTTGCGAAGGATGGACCGATTCGATGCCCGCCCGGAAGACCTCGGCGACGTAGGCGGTGTAGATCAACACCAGCGCGAGGCCACCGAGCAGCACCGGATTCGTCGGAATGCCCTGCAGCCGCAGCCCGGGCAGACCGAACCCGACAAGGTACAGGCAGATCAGAAGGGGCAGGCCACGGAACAGATCGACGTATCCAATTGCCAAGGCCCGCACCGGGAACCACACCGGCCCGCGCAGCGCACGCACCGCAGCGATGCCGAGCCCGAAGATCAAGACCAACAGTTCGCAGACGGCAAGCACCCGGATGTTCAGCCACAGCCCCTCCAACAATGCGGGCAGGCTGTCCCACCCGATCCGCAGGTTGAAGAACGAGTCCTGGACCCGCGACCAGCCCGGCGACGACGTGACCACGAACAGCAGCACCGCGGCGAACACCACAGTCGACGCCAGCGCGGTCAGCGTCGACCGGCGGGCCCGGGACCGCCGGTAGGCGACCCTGTCGATCGGGCCCGCGGTCACGAAAGGACGGGCGCGTTACCGGTGCCGGTGAGCCACACCTTCTGCAGTTTGAACAACTCGCCGGCATTGCCGAGATCGTCGACGGCCTTGGACACGCACTCCGTGAGCGGGCTGTCCTTGTCCAGAACGATGCCGAACTGTTCGGCCTTCTCGTTACCGGCGGGCAGCTGACCGACGATGACCCCGTCGGTCAGCTCGGCTTGCACTGCGAAGGCCGTCGGCAGATCCAGTACCAGCGCATCGATCTGACCGTTCGTCAACGCGGCCTTGGCATCGTCGTTGTTGTTGAACACCGCGACGCCGGGATCGACGGCTTGGGCGGCGGTGTAGCTGGTCGAGCCGACCTGGGCGCCCAGCTTGAGGCCCTTGAGTCCAGCGAGGTCCTTCACCTGGGCCGCAGGCGACGACTTGACCGAGACGACCGCCTGGGTGACGTAGAAGTAGGGCGAGGAGAATTCGACGGCCTGCTTGCGTTCGTCGGTGATCGAGAACTCATTGAGGTTGGCGTCGAACGTCTTTGGGCCCGGCGCGATGGCCGCGTTGAACGGCACCCGCACCCATTTCACGTCCTCCTTCGCGTAGCCGAGCTTCCCGGCGACGGCGTAGGCGACCGCGGATTCGAAGCCCTTGCCGTTGGCGGGGTCGTCGTCGACGAACCACGGTGGGTAGGCCGGCTGGTCGGTGCCGAAGGTGATGGACCCCTTGGCCAACGTCGTCAATGAGTCCTTACTGCAGTTCTCCGCAGGCGCGGGAGCCGCCGACTTGTCGTCGGCGGGAGCACAGGCGGTCGCGGTGACCAGGCCCGCGACGACGGCCAGCATGGACATTCGAAAAGAGGCTTTGGGCGAGCGAAGCGACGGGGGATGCAATTTGCGCATGGGCGGCATCATCGCGCACCGGGCCATGCAGCGGCAACGTTCTTTATCGCTATGAGGCGAGCGAAGCGACGGGAAAATCGCTATGAGGCGAGCGAAGCGACGGGAAATGTCATGAGTTACTCGGCGCTCCGGGACCCGCGACGAGGTTCGGTGGGATGCCACCGCCGGCGAAGACCTCGATCTGCCGGAGCGCGATGACCCACGCCCGTTGCCATGCTCCGTCGGTGCTCCCGGCGACGTGCGGGGTGAGCAGGAGGCCGGGCGCCGACCACAGGGGATGGCCCGCAGGCAGCGGCTCGGGGTCGGTGACGTCGAGCGCGGCGCGGAGCCGGCCGGAGATCAGCTCTGCCAGGAGTGCGTCGGTATCGACTGAACCGCCCCGACCAGCGTTGACGACCACTGCGCCGTCGGGCAGCCTGGCCAAGAATTCGGCGTCGACGACGTGATGCGTCGCTTCGCTCTCGGGCAGCAATGCGACCACCGCGTCGGCGTTTGGCAGGAGCTCCTTGACGTCAGCCAGCGCGTGCACCCCCGGCCTGGCCCGTCGGCCGACCAGCACGACCTCGGTCTCGAACGGGGCGAGCCGGGATGCGAGATTGGCCGCCAAGTCCCCGGCGCCGAGAACCACGATGCGCTTGCCGATCAGCGTCTCGGTGTCCTTCCTCCGCCAGACGC
>JAOPVF010000577.1 GCA_025963195.1 Mycobacterium sp.
CTGGAGGAATCGGTGCTCGGCGGTACCGCCAGCGGCGACGTCCTGACCAAGATCGGGAAGGAAGGCGCGCGCACCGTGCCGGCCCGGGAGAACGGCGGAAACCACGACATCAAGAACTTCACGAGGGGTTCTCGGGTGTTCTACCCGGTGCACGTTCCCGGTGCACTGTTCTCGGGTGGCGACCTGCACTTCAGCCAAGGCGACGGCGAGATCACCTTCTGCGGTGCCATCGAGATGGGTGGGTTCATCGACTTCCACGTCGACCTGATCAAGGGCGGCATGGAGACCTACGGTGTCACCACGAACCCGATCCTGATGCCGGGCAACGTCGAACCGCGCTACTCCGAGTTCGTCACGTTCATCGGAATCGGCGTCGACCACGACACCGACACCCAGCTGTACAACGACGCCACCGTCGCCTACCGCAATGCGTGCCTCAACGCCGTGACCTACCTGCAGAAGTTCGGCTACTCCGGAGCGCAGGCGTATCTGTTGCTCGGCGCAGCGCCGATCGAGGGCCGGGTCAGCGGCGTCGTCGACATCCCGAACGCATGCTGTTCGCTGTATCTCCCGACGGCGATCTTCGACGTCGACATCCGGCCGTCGGCGTCAGGGCCCGTCACCGCTGACCGCGGGAGCTGCGCGATTTCGTCGTAGGGAGCAGCTCGCCGCCGAGTTTGAAGAAAGCGTGTCCGGGGCACCCCAGCCGAGCAACGAGGCGGGTGCACTGGAGGATGCGACATGGGCTCAGCAGTCGAACTCAAGCGGATCGAGACCGACATCCCCGCGCGCATGGACCGCCTGCCGTGGGCCCGCTGGCACTGGCTGATCGTCATCGGCCTCGGCACCGTGTGGATCCTGGATGGCCTGGAAGTGACCATCGTCGGGGCGATGTCCGAGGCGCTCAAGTCTCAGGACACGGGCCTGGGTCTCAACAGCTCGCAAATTGGGCTAGCGGGTGCGGTGTACGTCGCGGGCGCGTGCCTGGGCGCGCTGTTCTTCGGCCAGCTGACCGACCGCTTCGGACGCAAGAAGCTGTTCATGCTGACGCTGGGCCTCTACCTCGTGGCGACCGTGCTGACCGCGTTCTCGATGAACCCGCTGTGGTACTTCATCGCCCGGTTCATCACCGGCGCGGGCATCGGCGGTGAGTACGCGGCGATCAACTCCGCGATCGACGAACTGATCCCCGCCGCGTATCGGGGCCGGGTCGACGTCGCGATCAACGGTTCCTTCTGGATCGGCGCCGCCGGCGGTGCGTTGCTGACGATCCCGCTGTTGGACCCGACGGTGATCGACCAGGAATACGGCTGGCGCCTGGCCTTCGGGTTGGGAACGGTCCTCGGGGTCGGCGTCCTGCTGGTTCGGCGGTACGTCCCGGAGAGCCCGCGGTGGCTCTTCATCCACGGGCGCGAGGACGAGGCCAATCGGATCGTCCGCGAGATCGAGGAGACGATCGTCGACGAGACCGGAAAGGACCTGCCGACTGTGTCGGAGACGATCGCCATTCGCCAGCGCAAGACCATCGGGCTTGGGCTGATCGCGAAGACCGTCTTCACCACGTATCCCCGGCGGACGATCCTGTGCTTCGCGCTGTTCGTCGGTCAGGCCTTTCTCTACAACGCCTTCTTCTTCACCTATGGCGATACGTTGTCGACGTTCCTCGGCGTTGGCGAAACCGGCTGGTATCTAGCGGTATTCGCGGCAAGCAACTTCATCGGCGCGCTGGTTCTCAGCCCACTGTTCGACTCCGTGGGCCAGGTCCGGATGATTGCGGCCACCTACGTCTTGTCGGGTCTGCTGCTCGGCATCGTCGGCTTCTTCCTCGGGTCGGTGACGGCCGTGACGCTTACCGTGTTCGGCGCGATCATCTTCTTCTTTGCCTCTGCCGGTGCGAGCTCGGCCTACCTCACTGCCAGCGAGGTGTTCCCGATGGAGACGCGGGCGCTGTGCATCGCGTTCTTCTACGCGATTGGTACCGCCGCCGGAGGGATCACGGGACCGCTGCTGTTCGGCAGATTGATCGAGAACGCTTCTGCCAGTGGCGACATCACGGGTATCGCATTCGGATACTTCCTCGGCGCGGCCCTGATGATCGCCGGCGGGATCGTGGCCATCTTCCTGGGAGTCAAGGCCGAGGGGCAGAGCCTGGAGTCGATCGCCAGGCCGTTGACCGCCGACGACGACGCACCGAACTCGGAGGCCGTGGCCGTCTGAGCGGTACGGGCGCATCGAAGTGCAGGTCGAGTTGGCAGGCAGCGACAGAACGCCGCCTCCAGTAGGGACGTGCGATTAGTGTTTTTTCGGCACGCCGTCCACTTTCGTAATGTGACGGTAAACGAACTCTCAGCGTTGCTTCAGTCAGGCGTCCTTACCGTCGGGCGTCGTGACCGAGACGACGAAATCTGAGTCCATTCAGTCCGCGCGGGTGATGCTGAACAAGGTTCCCGAGATCACGGTGTGGTTCTGGATCATCAAGATCTTGTGCACCACCGTGGGTGAGAGCTTCGCGGACTGGATCAACATGACATTGGGTGTCGGCCTGAACATGACCGCGCTGATCTTCACCGTCGTCCTGGTCGCGGTACTGGGCTGGCAGCTGAGCCTCAACCGCTACGTGCCGTTCGTCTACTGGCTGACCGTCGTGGTCGTCAGCGTGACCGGCACCCTCTACACCGACATCCTCACCGACGATCTGGGCGTTCCGCTCGCGGTGAGCACCAGCGTGTTCACCGCGGTCCTGGTCGTGGTCTTCGGCGTCTGGTGGGCGCGCGAGCGGACCCTGTCCATTCACAGCATCATCACCTTGCCCCGCGAGGCGTTCTACTGGCTGGCGGTGCTGGTCACCTTCGCGCTTGGAACCGCCGCCGGTGACTGGACCCTGGAACTCACCGGCTGGGGACCCGGTATTTCGGTGCTGCTGCCCGCCGGGCTGATCGGGGTGATCGCGATCGGCTGGCGACTGGGCGCCAACCCGGTGCTGTCCTTCTGGCTGGCCTACATCCTGACCCGCCCCCTGGGCGCCAACCTCGGCGACTGGCTGGGCTTCCCGAAAGACCAGCAGGGCCTCGGTTTGGGTACGGCCGCCACCAGCGTCATCTTCCTCACCGCGATCCTGGCCACCGTCATCTACCTGACCTACACCCGCGCCGACGTGATCGAAGAAAAGAAACCCACCCACACACCGACACCCACGGCACCGGCGCGCGAGCTGGTCATGCTCGGCTACTACGCCGTGGTCGCCGTCGCCGCGGGCACCCTGCTCGTCTGGGCCGCCGGACGCCCGCACGCCACCGCCGCGGCCAGCGAAGAGGAATCCGGCACCACCTCAGCGGCCACGCCACTGGCCCCAGGACAATCAGCCACCGCACACTTCCCGCCCGCCGAGACAACCAAGTTCCGCACCATCACCGCCGACACCCTGGCCAAGGTCCAAGCCGGCGACCAAACCGGCGCCACGACCCGCATCAAAGACCTCGAAACCGCCTGGGACGACGACCAGCCCACCCTGCAACCCCTCGACGACACCGGCTGGACCGCCCTCGACGGCCAAATCGACACCGTCCTCAAAGCACTACGGGCCAACACCCCGGACCCCACCACCGAAACACAAACACTCACAACACTATTGACGTCGCTTCGGTAGGCGACCGCCGGAAGCGCCTCGGGTGGTGTAGCGACCGTCTCGCTGGCGACAGTCACTAACTCCGACGCAAGCGCGTCGTTCATTCACTCGCCAGCAGCCGCGACTAAACGATTAGGGTCACCCGTGAGCAGTCTCAGCTACGTCGAGGCCCTGATCGTCGGTGCGTTCCAAGGTGTCACCGAGCTGTTCCCCGTATCGAGCCTGGGCCACTCGGTGCTCGTGCCCGCATTGATCGGCGGACGGTGGGCCCAGGACCTGAACGTGTCGTCTCCAGAGTCGCCCTACTTGGCCTTCATCGTCGGGCTACACGTTGCGACCGCGGCGGCCCTGCTCGTGTTCTTCTGGCGCGATTGGGTCAAGATCATCGCCGGTTTCTACACATCGGTGCGGCACCGGCGCATCAAGACGCCGGCCGAACGCCTCGCGTGGCTGATCGTGGTGGCGACAATTCCCGTCGGGATTTCCGGTCTGGCACTTGAACATCTGTTCCGCACCACGCTCGGCCGGCCCGTGCCCGCCGCGGTGTTCTTGACGCTGAATGGGCTGATTCTGTACGGCGGTGAGCGGCTGCGCCGACGTGCGACAGCGACGGTCGAAGTCGTGCCCGTCCAACGTGACCACGATGTGCTGACAGCCGCCGACGAACGCATCGCCCAATTGCCGCTTCGGCATGGGCTGATCATCGGCTGCGCACAGATCCTCGCGCTATTGCCCGGTATCAGTCGGTCCGGTGTGACCATGGTGGCCGGCCTACTGCGGGGTCTCTCCCACGAGGAGGCGGCGCGGTTCTCATTCCTGCTTGCCACCCCGGTGATCCTGGCCGCAGGCGTCCTGAAGATACCGGACCTGTTCGGTCCTCTAGGGGCGGGAATAGGCGGCCAGGTCCTCGCTGGAAGTGCCGCGTCCTTCGTCGCGGCGTACGCAGCGGTGCGATTTCTGACCCGATACTTCGAGACCCGCACGCTAACCCCGTTCGCGATCTATTGCGTACTCGCCGGCGCCGGGAGCCTGCTGTGGCTGACGTTGCGATGAGCCGGCGAAAGCGGCTTCGCTTCCACCGTGTGGTTTGAAACGCGCTTGCGCGACAGTCTGATTCCTCAGCGTTCGCTAAGGGCCTCTGAGCGAGAATTTGGCGATGAACGTGCATTCGAACAAGGTCAGATCCCGGGTGAAGCTCCTACTTGCCGCGACCGGTGCTCTCGCGTTCGCCGCGTTGGGAACACCGTCTACACCCAACCAGTGGTCGGCGGCATGAATGTGGGCGCCACGGCGACGATGACGACGCCGAACTCGGTTCCTCAAGTCACGATGGCGGTTCCGCAGGTCGTGGGTCGGTGACGTGATGGCCGACAAAACGGTTTCGTTCACGCGTATGTGTGCCGGTTTTGGCGCGACAGTGGTGGTCCTGGCGACGGGCATCCTGGTGAGCCCGCCGGCCGAAGCCGGCTCACCGCCTGACGAGACCGGCAAGAAGTACAGCGATGCATCTGGGGCGTTCACGCAGGCGGGCTTCAAACCCGTCGTATCGACTACCGTCGGCGACAAGGTGCCCTGGCCGGACTGCATCGTCGCGAATGTGCAGCAGCGTACGGTGAACGCGCCTCCAAACTCCAGCGGTTCGGCAACTCAGGAAGTCCTGGTCTCCCTGAACTGTTACTCGACGGCGGCATCGGCCAAACGTCCTGGCTACTCCGCGGCAAGTCCCCAAGGCAAGGCGATCGCCTCGGCGAATGCCGCCGCTTCGGGGGGCTGAGAGGCACTCGGCGGCTGCGGGTTTGCGCCTCTCGGTTCAACTTCGTGTCATCGACGACATTCGCCATATTCGCATACCAAAAGCGACACAACACTATTGATGCAGCCGACGCGCGCAAACAGCAACAAGGACGTGCCGTTCACCGGACTAGTTCATGTTCCACGGTTCACCGTAGGTGGTGACGCTGTCGCCACTCTTTGAGATCAGTCTGGCGAAGGGGCGCAGCAGAACCCCGCCTGCCGCACCCGTCACGGTGCCGTGCGCGTTGGCGACGGCCACGGAGCCGTTGGGGCCGGAAACATCCACTGAGAACGTGGCAACCTCCTGGATGCCGGGGCCGTTACCCAGATCCGCGCTGATCGAGACACCGGGGAACAGGTTTGGGGTGATGACCTTGCCCAGCGGGTTGAAGCCGGCGCTCAAGGGGTTGATGTTGGTGTCGTCGAGCAGGATGTTGGGCGTGGTGTAGCTGAAGTTGATGCCCACACCCAGCGACCACGGAAAGCCGATCTGGTAGCCAAGCTCCAGAGTGCCTGCGAACTTGTCGGCGTCGGCCCCGACGACGTGGTATACCGCCTTGCCTGAGTGAAACCATTCACGAGTCAACCGGTTTCGGTCGAGGGGAAAGACTCCGTTGAGGAAGGCGTCCCACTGCTGGATCGTCAACGTGCGGTCCGTGCCGTCGACCAAGCTCAGCTCGTTGTCAAGACCCGCATGCGCACTACCCGAGCCGACGAAAAGCGCGGACACGGCAGCCAACATTGCGATCGAAGCCCGACTGATTGCCTTCATGTTCTCCCTAGCTGCTCCAGGCGTGCGCCACACCCGACATTTCGGCCAGCCGATGGCTACCAGCCGGCCGGTCCGACACTTGCCGAACCGCCGCCGGTCAGCGCTGACCGGCGAGAGCGTGATCTTGCCAAGTGCTCGCTTAGAGGACGCCAAGAAATCGAGCGTCGGCGCGGCAAGGGAGGTATCCCACTGCGGGCTCGATCTGATGCCTCATGACCCGAGCTGTCCTGGTCTGACGGCAGCCTGCGTGGAACTCGGGTGCAACGGAGCGATCGGAACCCCAGGGGTGCCGAGCTGTGCGGCCAGCCACGGCAGGCTTACCCCGAAGGCCGTGCCCGCGAAGGGCCAATCGTGTGTACCCGGGAGCGGCATCAGTACGGAGGAGATGCCCTTCCCGGCAGCCAGTCCGCACAACGTGTGGGCAGCCTGGCCCTCGGCGTCGCGTGGATCGGACCCATGACCGGGTGATGCAACGAACGCGAAATACCCTGAGAGACCGGCGTACTGCTGGTGCCTGCCGATGACCGTAGCGGGATCGAAGTTGGCCCACGCGTCGCTGCGACCGCCGAAGAGGCGCGCGATGGTCTGCTCTTT
>JAOPVF010000013.1 GCA_025963195.1 Mycobacterium sp.
TCCAACGGTGAGTCGAGCAGTTCGCCAAGCACGGCCGTGAGGTCGTCGACGTCCCCCGGCCGAACCAGCCTCGCGCACTCCCCATCGGTGCCAACCACCTCGGGCAGCGCGCCTGCGCGGCTGGCCACGATGGGAGTGCCGCTGGCCATCGCCTCGACGGCCGGCAGGGAGAAGCCCTCGTACAGCGACGGGATGCAGGCGACCTCGGCCGACGCCAGCAGGCTGGCGAGTTCGGCGTCGCTGATGCCGCTGCAGCTGTGCACGATGTCGGAGATGCCGAGTTCGGCGATCAGCTTCTCGGTCGGTCCGTTGGGCTCGAGCTTCGAGACGAGCTGGACGTCGAGGTCCCGCTCCACGCGCAGGCGGGCGACGGCGTGCAGCAGGTGGCTGACGCCCTTCAACGGCACGTCCGCGCTGGCGATCGCGATGATCCGGTTGCGCACCCGGTTCTCGGCAGGCCGGAACAACTCGGTGTCCACGCCGAGCGGCACCACGTGCAACTGGCTGGGCGACACCCCGAAGTCCTCGGCGATGTCGGCCCCCGACGTCGTGGACACGGTCAGCAGCTCGGGGATCTGACGCGCCACTCTCTTCTGCATCTCGGCGAAGCCATACCACCTGCGCACCAACGGCTTTCGCCACCACTTGGCCGCGGCGACGTCGAGCACGCGGTCCCGGGTGATGGGGTGGTGCACGGTGGCGACCAGGGGCAGGCCGAGCTTGGCGATGTCGAGCAGCCCGGTGCCGAGGCTCTGGTTGTCGTGCACGACGTCGAACTCGTCGCGGCGTTCGGCGAGGATCCGGGCCACCCGCAGGCAGAAGGTCCGCGGCTCGGGGAAGCCGGCTGTCCAAGTGGTCATCAGCTCCAGCAGATCGATGCGATCGCGGATCTCGCTGGGCCGCGGGACGCGGAACGGATCGGGCTCACGGTAGAGGTCGAGGCTGGGCACCTTGGTGAGCCGCACCCTGGGGTCGAGACCGCCAGGATAGGGCTGGCCGGAGAACACCTCCACGTCGTGACCGAGCTCGACGAGACCGCGGCTGAGGTGACGGACGTAGACGCCCTGCCCCCCGCAATGGGTCTTGCTCCGGTAGGACAACAGGGCGATCCGCATGGTCAGTTCACCGGGGCCAGAGTCGACGGCAGGGCTCTGGACATGTGTCCAGACTATAGTTTGACGGTCTAGCCACCGCAACGCGGGGCGCCCCACCGGCGGGTATCCCCCTCGACGACGAGGAATCGAGCAGCCATGACGAGTCGCGTTGACGCCGCGTTCGAGATCGCGGGAAACGCCCTTTGACGAGGGCGGCACCTTCCGCGCCGACCCCGCCGGTCCGATGACGCTCGAGCCGCGGCCTGACGGCTAGGCCGGCGGGAACCCGCCCGTGGCGACCGGGCCCCATCGCGTCGGGGTGATCCTGATCAGGCACTTGCCCTGATCGACCATCGCCTGGCGGTACTCGTCCCAGTCGGAGTGCTCCCCGGCGATGGCACGGAAGTAGTCGACCAGCGGCTCGACGGCGTCCGGCAGCAGCACCACCTCGGCGTCACCGTCGACCTGGACGTAGGGACCGTTGAACTCGTCGGACAGGACCGTCACGCTGGCCCGCGCATCCCTGCGCAGGTTCGCCGACTTCGCCCGCTGCGGGTAGCTGGCGATCACGATCCGGCCCGATTCGTCGACGCCGCCGGTCACCGGTGAGCTCTGCAACGAGCCATCGGCGCGGTAGGTGGTCAGGACCATGTGATGCCGTGGCCGGACGAAGTCGATCAGTTCGGGAAGGCCGACCGCGTTCGCGGTGGCGTACGTGCGAGGCATGACTCCAACCGTAGTGATCGCCCCTTTGAATCAACTCAGTCGGCCGCGCGCTTGAGCGTCCACGCCGGGATCCAGTGCGTGACGGACCTGCGTTGCGTGCCGTAGGCCACCTGGTAGGTCACCCATCCCCACCAATATCCCTGCTCGCAGAGCCCCCAGCAGCTCAGCCGACCCTCGACGATGGTGTGCATCTGCAGGCCGGCCGGGTTGTAGCCGCCCGCGCGGTGCGGCTCGCGCGGGAAAACCGCCGTCAGGTCGACCAGCACGGCAATGGGCGGCTCGACCCGACGGAACGCCTGCTGTACGGGCTGGCCGTGGTAGCCGATCGACTGGAGCTCACCCACTGATCGATCATACGTTCGATAGATGCCTTCGCGGCAGGACGAATGCGAACGCCCGCGGGAACCCGAGCCCACGCAGCCGCGCACCCCGCACGGCCGCCACGTCGACCGATCGCACCTCGCCCGACGACGGCTCGTAGCAGCGCAGCACGTCGCCCGCCGTGTCGACGATCCCCGTCTCGACGATCAGCACCCAGTGCCGCGGGACGATCCGGCCGACGAGCATGGCAACGGGCCATTGCGCGGCGACCTCGGCCAGTACGTCCGCCATCGCATCGCGCCGACCCCAGCAGAGCCGCCAGCGGTATCGCACGGCGCTGTGGGCGTTCATCGCGCGGGCGACTCCCATCGGCGTCGTCCCCAGCTTGCGTGGCCACACCCGATTGACCTGGTGGTGCACCCGGCGCTGCTCGCCGTCGAACCAGGCCGTGCCCGCGGCGGTCAGCTTCTCCCGATAGGCGGGATCGAGGAGCGCGCCGGCCACCACCGCGACGGCCGGTCCGCACGTCACGGTGTCACGCTGCCGAAGGTGCATGGCCGCAAGCCTCATCGTCACAAGGGTAGGCCGAAACCGGCAGGGACCAGGCAAGTTCCGCCTAGGCTGCACACATGCGACTCTCCACCAGAAATCAGCTCACCGGCACCATCACCGAGGTCATGCTGGCATCGATCACCAAGGACGCGGCCGAAGACCTCGGCCTGGAGGCGGGCAAGGCTGCGACGGTTCTGATCAAGTCGACCGAGGTCGCCATCGGGGTGGAATAGCTCGGCCGCTGATCATGACATTCCGCGATCTGCACTACGACGATCTCCCGTTGGTCCTGCCCAACGCGTGGGACGTGCCGTCGGCGCTGGTTCTCCTCGACGCGGGTTTCAGCGCAATCGGGACGACGAGCTTCGGCGTCGCGGTCACTCACGGCGCGCCCGACGGCGGTGGCTCGACGCGTGACGCAAACCTCCGACTGGCCGTGGCACTGCGACCGCTGGACTGCCACCTGAGCGTCGACGTCGAGGACGGCTACAGCGCCGACCCCGACGCGGTCGCCGACTACGTCGCTCTGCTCCCCGTCGACGGCATCAACATCGAGGACAGCACCGCGGCGACGCTGATCGAGCCCGAGGTGCACGCCGCCAAGATCCGCGCGATCAAGGCCCGCTCGCCAGGGGTCTTCGTCAACGCACGGGTCGACACGTACTGGTTCGGTCAGTCCGCGACGGTCGCCGAGACCGTCGACCGGGCCCAGCGTTACGTCGACGCAGGCGCGGACGGGATCTTCGTGCCGGGCGCGTCCGATCCTGCCGTGCTCCGCGACCTCGCACGGGCCATCGACCGGCCACTCAACGTTTTGGCAATGCCTGGGTTCTCGCCCGCCGACCTCGCCGCCATCGGGGTGCGCAGGGTGTCCACCGGATCGCTGCCCTACCGCGCTGCATTGAGCGCCGCCGTTGCGGTGGCGATCGCGACGCGGGGCGGTCTGAAGTTTCCCGCCGCCATCTCCTACCAGGACATGCAGGAACGGCTGAATCAGTACGTCCACGGCCGTTAGCCCAGGTTAACTACCTGGTACCTCTGGTTTCACTTTATGAAATCGGGCAATATTACCGACGGGTAGGGACAGTTGCTCGAACTCGGCGAGGGGAATGAGTGGCAATGACATCGGAGACATTCGTCGCGGCGGCCAACGAGGGCGGCGGCGCCGCTCTCGATCAAGTCATCGGCATGTCGGTCGCCGCGATGGTGGTGAGCGTCGCCCTGCTGTGGATCGGCTACCTGCACCGCATGCGGCGGATCACGTGGCTGAAGAATCTGTCAGAGCGGCTTGGCACCAAGTTCAAGCGGCCACCGTGGGTGGCGCTGCAGGTATTCCTGTTCACCGCGACCATCATCGCGGCCCTGTTCGGCTTCATCTGGGATGTCAGCCTGCACATCGGCAAGGGCCGTGATCCCGGACCACTGGCCAACCCGGCGCACTACTTCATCCTGTTCGGCCTGTTCCTGCTCTTCATTGCGGGCACCTTGGCGATAGTGCTGCCGTATGACAAGCCGGGCGCATCCGCGGTGCGGATCACCCGCACCTGGTTCGCGCCCGTCGGCGGCCTGCTGATGGCGATGTGCGGGCTATACGCCCTCATCGGATTCCCGCTCGACGACATCTGGCACCGCATCTTCGGCCAGGACGTCACGCTCTGGGGCCCGACCCACCTGATGCTGATCGGCGGTGCCGGGCTATCGCTGATCGCCGTGCTGCTGCTGGAGTACGAGGGCCGGCGGGTGATGGGACCGGACGTCGCTGACGACACGATCGTCCTGAAGTTGCTGCGCTATCTGTCCTTTGGCGGGTTGTTCATCGGATTGTCGGTGTTCCAGATCGAATACGACTTCGGCGTCGAGCAGTTCCGCCTGGTGCAACAGCCGATGTTGATCGCCTTCGCAGCCGCCTTCGCCGCGGTCTGCGCCCGGTTGGTGCTCGGCCGCGGCGCAGCCGTCATCGCCGCGCTGTTGGCAATCGTGATCCGCGGCGCCGTCTCGCTGGTCGTCGGACCGATCCTCGGCGGCCCGAATAGTTGGTTCGCCCTCTACCTGGGCTCGGCAGTGGTCGTCGAACTCATCGCGCTGACCCCACTTGTCAAGCGCCCCATCCTCTTTGGTGCGATTGGCGGCCTGGGCGTCGGCACCCTCGGCCTGTGGCTGGAGTCGTTGTGGATCGACGCGGTCTACCACCACCCGTGGCCGACGAGCATGTGGCCGGAAGCACTCGCGATGTCGGTGCCGGTGGCCGTCGGGATGGGCGTCTGCGGCGCCCTGCTGGCGATGGTGCTGACCGGACAGAAGCTGCCGAGGCCCGCGGTCGGGATCACCGCCATCGTCGTCACGGTGCTCGTCGTCGGTGGTGCGGTAGCCAACGGTCTGCGCACCGAGGTGCCCGAGAATGCCAATGCCACGATCTCCTTGACCGACCTGCCGAGCGAACCAGGTCAGCGCATGGTCTCCGCGGATGTGCGGGTCGCGCCGAAGGACCTGATCAGCGCCGACCCCGAGTGGGTCACGATCTTGGCCTGGCAGGGCGGCATCGCCAACGACCGCGGGCTGGCCGTCGACAAGCTGGAGAAGGTCGGCGATGGGCACTACCGGTCGACGCAACCGATCCCGGTCTGGGGTTCCTGGAAGACGCTGCTGCGCGTCCAGGACGGACACACCATGACGGGAGTGCCGATCTTCCTGCCCGCCGACCCTGGCATCGGCGCGGAGGAGACGCCCGCCCTGGCCTCGAGCACACGGCCGTTCGTCCAGGAGATCACCATCCTTCAGCGTGAACGCAACCAGAACCACCCGGCCTGGCTGTTCAACGTCGCGTCGCTGGTGGTGCTGTTCTGCACGCTAGTGCTGATCGCCGCGCTGACATGGGGCGCAGGACGGATCAACGCGCGTGAGTCATTCACCGACGCCGAGAAATCCGCCGATCCGGGACCCAAGCAACCGGTGCCGCACGCTTGACCGTCGTCGCCGATCACACGCTGCTGCTGGCGCTGCCCGCGTTCGCGCCCGCGGTCGTCGTCGTGGGCGTCGTGGTGTTCGTCGCCATGCGCGACCGCCGCAACAAGGACGCCGAGACCAGCGACGACGGGTCTCACAGTGAGAACTCTGCTCCCGGCGACCATGATGGTTCCCCGTGACAACGCTGAATCAGACGAAGCTGAAGACCCTGACCGCCCTCGCCGCCGCGGCACTGATTGCCGCCGGCTGCGGTGGATCGACGAGCTCGGACACCTCGAGCTCATCTGGGGCTCCCGCAGCTCCATCGTCCACGGACGCACCGCAACTGTCCGACCAGCAGGTCCCGCCGTCCCGGCTGGTCATCGACGTCACCATCAAGGGCGGTGAGGTGAACCCGACCAACGCGCAGTTCGACGCGAATGCCAAGGAGCCCATCGTGGTTCGGGTCAACAGCGACGTCGTCGATGAGTTGCACGTGCACTCCAACCCCGAGCACACGTTCAACGTGGAGGCCAAGAACGGCCCGCAGTCCTTCCAGTTCACCGTCGACGTGCCCGGCAAGGTCGACATCGAACTGCACCACTTGAACAAGACCGTCGCGACCGTCACGGTGCAGTGATCGAGGGTCGGTCGACGGCGGTTATCGCCCACGGTCTTGGCGGCTCCGCCGATCTACCGATTCCGTACACGTACGCGCTGATCGGTGCGGCGTGGGCGCTTACCTTCACGTTCGCGGTGGTCGCGCTTGCCTGGCGCAAGCCCCGGTTCGACCAGGCCAAGCCCGGTCGGCCGCTGCCCCCACGGCTCACCGCGGTGGTCGACGCGCCCGTTACCCGGTGGGCGGTAGCCGTGGCCGCCCTGCTGTTCGCCGTCTGGGTGGCGGTCGCCGCCGTCTTCGGTCCGCAGGACGGTCAGAACCCGCTGCTCGGCGTCTTCTACGTGCTGCTCTGGGTGGGCCTGGTGGCGCTGTCACTGGCGGTGGGGCCGGTGTGGCGCGCGCTGTCTCCGGTGCGCACGCTGTATCGCCTGACACCGCTGTCGCGGCGCGCCCCGCCGAGTGCGTACCCGCCCGGCTTGGGCTACTGGCCCGCGGTGCTTGGGCTGTTCGCGTTCGTGTGGCTGGAGCTCGCCAGTCCCGACCCGGGTTCGCTTGCCGCCGTGAAGATCTGGCTGCTGCTGTATCTGGCGGTCACGCTCGCGGGCACGCTGGTCTTCGGCGATCGCTGGTGCGCGCGGGCCGACCCGTTCGAGGTGTACGGCGTTGCCGCGTCGCGGCTCTCGCCGCTGCGTCGCAACTCGGACGGCCGGATCGTGATCGGCAATCCCTTCGATCACCTACCGTCGATGCCGGTCCGGCCGGGGACGGTAGCGGTGCTCGCCGTGCTGCTGGGATCGACGGCGTTCGACAGCTTCTCGGCGATGCCGCAGTGGCGCAACTTCGTCGACGCCCATGCCGCCGGGATGCCGTTGGGCGCCATCGCGATCCGCACCGTGGGGCTGCTGGTGTTCGCCACCGTCGTCGGCGTCACCTTCCGTCTGGCCGCGCGCGCCACCGGTGGCGTCGACCGCGCAACGCGCCGCGAGTTACCCGGATTGATGGCGCACTCGCTGATCCCCATCGTCATCGGCTACGTGTTCGTCCACTACCTGACCTACCTCGTCGAGCGCGGCCAGCAGACCGTCATCCAGTTGGCCGATCCGCTGGGCCGCGGCTGGAATCCATTGGGACTGAGCGATGCTCGGGTGAGTTACGTGCTGTCGATGCACCCGGCGGTACTGGCCACGCTCAAGGTGTGCTTCGTACTCGGCGGGCACATCGCGGGTGTGATCGCGGCACACGACAAGGCGCTGTGGCTGCTACCGAAGCGCCACCAGTTGACCGGCCAGCTGGCGATGATGCTGGTGATGGTCGGCTACACGTTCACCGGTCTGTACCTGCTCTTCGGCGGCTGATCGTCCACCTCGAGCGGCGATAAGGTGATCACATGAAGGCGCTCATCGTCGTCGACGTCCAGAACGACTTCTGCGAGGGCGGTTCGCTGGCCGTCGCGGGCGGTACCGAGGTGGCGCGGGCGATCACCGAACTGCTCGCCGATCACGACTACGACCACGTCGTGGCGACCAAGGACTACCACATCGATCCTGGCAGTCACTTCTCCGACGAACCCGACTTCAAGGACACCTGGCCACCGCACTGCGTCGTTGGCAACCCCGGCGTCGAGTTCCACCCGGCATTCGACCCCGCCGCGGTCGAAGCCGTGTTCCACAAGGGCCACTACTCCGCCGCCTACAGCGGATTCGAGGGTGCGTCCGCCGATGACGGTGCGTCGCTGGCGGACTGGTTGCGCGCCAATGACGTCGACACCGTAGACGTGGTCGGCATCGCCACCGACTACTGCGTCAAGGCCACCGCGGCCGATGCGGTCGCCGCCGGGTTCACCACCAGGGTCCTGTTGAACATGACCGCCGGGGTGTCACCAACGACGACAGCCGAGGCCGTCGACGCGCTACGTGCCGCAGGCGTGGCCATCGCGAGCTAACCGCGGACCAACTGCGCAGCCGCCACCATGTGCTCGAGCGACGCCGTCACCTCGTCGGTGTTGCGCGTTTTCAGCCCGCAGTCCGGATTCACCCAGAGCAGTTCGGCGGGAACGGATTTCAGCGCCTCACGCAACGAGGCCACCATCTCGTCGGCACTCGGCACGCGCGGTGAGTGGATGTCGTAGACCCCCGGTCCGACGCTGTTGGAGAACCCCGCCGCGTTCAGGTCGGGCAGCACCTCCATGTGCGAGCGCGCCGCCTCGATCGACGTCACGTCCGCGTCCAGGTCGGCGATCGCGCCGATGACCTCGCCGAACTCCGAGTAGCACAGGTGCGTGTGGATCTGGGTGGAGTCCGAAACCCCCGACGTGGACAACCGGAACGCGTCGACCGCCCACTCGAGGTAGGCGGCCTTGTCCTTCGACCGCAGCGGCAGGAGCTCTCGCAGCGCGGGCTCATCGACCTGGATGATCGCGATGCCCGCCGACTGTAGGTCGACGGTCTCGTCCCGGATCGCGAGCGCCACCTGGGCGGCAGTGTCCGCCAGCGGCTGGTCGTCGCGTACGAACGACCAAGCCAGGATCGTCCCGGGGCCGGTGAGCATGCCCTTGACGGGCTTGGAGGTCAACGACTGCGCGTAGGTGATCCACTCGACCGTCATCGCCTTCGGGCGGGCGACGTCGCCGAACAGGATCGGCGGCCGCACGCAGCGGCTGCCGTAGGACTGCACCCAGCCGTTGTGGGTCGCGAAGAACCCGTCGAGCTGCTCGGCGAAGTACTGCACCATGTCGTTGCGTTCCGGCTCGCCGTGCACCAGCACGTCGAGACCGAGCTGCTCCTGCAGCGTGATGACGTCCGCGATCTCGGTCTTCATCCTGCGCTCGTACTCGGCGTCGTCGATCTTCCCGGCCCGCAGATCGGCGCGCGCGAGGCGGATCGCCGACGTCTGCGGGTAGGACCCGATGGTCGTGGTCGGCAGCACGGGAAGGTGCAGCCGCTCGTTCTGCGCCTTGCGGCGTGCTTCGGCAGGACCGCGCGTGGTTCCCGACGCCGTGATCGACGCGATGCGCGCCCGGATCCGTCCGTTGGACAGCCGCGGGTCGGCACGTCGGGATGCGAGGACGGCATTGGACGCATCGATCTCTGCCGCGACGGCGTCCCGCCCCTCGCGCAGACCGCGCGACAGCGTGACCACCTCTCCGACCTTCTCCGCGCCGAACGCCAGCCAGCTGCGCAGGCGTCGTCGAGATCGGTCTCCGGCTCCAGCGAGTACGGCACGTGCAGCGTCGAGCACGACGTGGATACGGCAACGGCACCAGCACTTCCCAGCAGGGTCGCCAGCGTGCCGAGGGCCGACTCGAGGTCGGTGCGCCAGACGTTGCGGCCGTCGACGACACCGGCGACGATCGTCTTGCCTGCCAGCTCGGGGACGGCGGCCAGCGGCGCGACGCTGCCCGCGACGAGGTCGACGCCGATTGCCTCGACGGGCGTGCGTGCCAGGGCGGGCAGTGCGTCGGTCAGTTCACCGAAGTAGGTGGCGACGAAGATGGCAGGGCGCTTGTTCAGGCCGCCCAGCAGCCGGTAGGTGCGCTCGGCCAGTTCCGCGGCGTTGTCGACGATGTCGACGATGTCGGTCACCAGTACCGGCTCGTCCAGTTGAACCCATTCGACGCCCTGGTCGGCCAGCAATTCGAGCAGCTCGGCGTACACGGCGAGCAGATCGTCGAGCCGCCCGATCGGAGCTCCTCCGTCGGTGGCCTTGCTCAGCGCCAGGAACGTGATCGGCCCGACGATCACGGGTCGCGCCGGAACACCCTGTGCGCGTGCCTCTTCCAGCTCACCGACGACCTTGGCTGGGTTGAGGGTGAACCGGGTGCCGCTGCCGATCTCGGGTACCAGGTAGTGGTAGTTGGTGTCGAACCACTTCGTCATCTCCATGGGGACGACATCGTCGCCCTCGAAGACACCGCCCCGCGCTGCGGCGAAGTACCGGTCGAGATCGTCGGCGACGTCCGAGACCCGGGGCGGCAGCGCACCCACCAGGACGGCGGTGTCGAGGACCTGGTCGTAGTACGAAAAGGTGTTCACGGGAACCGAATCCAGCCCGGCAGCGACCAGTTGGCTCCAGGTGTCGCGACGGATCGTGGCGGCGACGCCTTCGAGCTCTGCGCGGTTGATCTTGCCCGACCAGTACTTCTCGACGGCGCGTTTGAGTTCGCGGTTCGGGCCCATGCGTGGCGATCCGGTGATGGTGGTGGTGAATGGCTTCACTGCGGTCATTGCTGGGTCGTCCTTCGACTGCGACGGGATGGTCACCGCCAGCGGACGTCCAACCGAGCACCTACCAGTCGCACACCGCAACGGTGCATCAACGGCAACCACGTCGGTCATCCGCCCATTCCGCGAGGCGACAACCTCCGGACGCGGCGCGTCCGGTACAACTGGCAGGACTTCGGACTCGCGGGCACGCACGGCACCTCTGCCGAGGTGGCGTACATCTAATGGCCGTCGCTTCCCAGCCGCAGTTTCCTGCAGGGCCAGTGCTGATGACGGCGGTCGACGCTCGGTGCCGACGCCGACGGCGGCGCGCTGGCCCGCCCGATGGGCGTGATCATTCCCACAGCGGTTCCTCCGCGAGTTTGCAGGACCCCGTAAGCGGGCAGTTCAGACCGGGTGAACGCGCGCTTCAACACCAATACGAGTGACTCGCCCGGAATGCCGTCGGACCGGGGCGCACCGTATCGTCGCCTTGATCCGTCAAACGTCACCCGGAAGGTCGCACCCTTGACCCCAGCCCCGAGTCCGACCGTCACCGCACCGGAGGTCTGGCGCGGCAAGGCGTACCCGCTCGGCGCCACCTACGACGGCTCCGGGACCAACTTCGCGGTGTTCAGCGAGGTCGCCGAGCGCGTCGAGCTGTGTCTTTTCGATGCCGACGCCGACGGGAACTTCACCGAAACCCGCGTCACCCTGCCGGAGGTGGACGGGTTCGTGTGGCACGGCTTCGTGCCGAGCGCCGAGCCCGGCCAGCGCTACGGCTACCGGGTATACGGCCCCAACGATCCCGGCGCGGGACATCGGTGCAACCCCAACAAGTTGTTGCTCGATCCCTACGCCAAGGCCATCGACGGTACGTTCGAGTGGAACCAGTCGCTGTTCGGCTACACCTTCGGCGACGAGGACAGCCGCAACGACGACGACTCCGCGGCGAGCATGCCGAAGTCCGTGGTGATCAACCCGTTCTTCGACTGGGGCGTCGACCGCCCGCCGCAGCACGAGTACGCCGACTCCGTCATCTACGAGGCCCACGTCAAGGGGCTGACCGAGACGCACCCCGACATCCCCGAGCAGATGCGCGGGACGTACGCCGCCGTCGCGCACCCGGTCATCATCGAGCACCTCACCAACCTCGGTGTCACCGCCATCGAGCTGATGCCCGTGCACCACTTCGCCAACGACTCCACGTTGATCGACAAGGGGTTGTCGAACTACTGGGGCTACAACACCATCGGCTTCCTGGCGCCCGATCCGAAGTACAGCAGCAGCACTACCCCTGGCGGGCAGGTGCAGGAGTTCAAGGCGATGGTCCGCGCGCTGCACGAGGCCGACATCGAGGTGATCCTCGACGTGGTCTACAACCACACCGCCGAGGGCAACCACAGGGGTCCGACGCTGTCGATGCGCGGGATCGACAACGCCGCCTACTACCGGCTCGTCGAGGACGACAAGCGGTACTACATGGACTACACCGGGACGGGCAACAGCCTCAACGTCAGCCACCCCCACTCCCTGCAGCTGATCATGGACTCGCTGCTGTACTGGGTGACCGAGATGCACGTCGACGGTTTCCGCTTCGATCTGGCGTCCACCCTGGCAAGGGAGTTCTACGACGTCGACCGACTGAGCGCGTTCTTCGACCTGGTGCAGCAGGATCCGACGGTCAGCCAGGTCAAGCTGATCGCCGAGCCGTGGGACCTGGGCCCCGGCGGCTATCAGGTCGGCAACTTCCCTCCGCAGTGGACGGAGTGGAACGGCAAGTACCGCGACACCGTTCGCGACTTCTGGCGCAGTGAGCCTGCGACCCTCGATGAGTTCGCCTACCGGCTGACGGGCTCTGCCGATCTGTACGAGCACACCGCCCGCCGCCCGGTGGCGTCGATAAACTTCGTCACCGCACACGACGGGTTCACGTTGCGGGACCTGGTGTCCTATAACGACAAGCACAACGAGGCCAACGGCGAGAACAACAACGACGGCGAGAGCCACAACAGGTCGTGGAACTGCGGCGTGGAAGGCCCAACCGACGATCCCGAGATCACCGCCCTGCGGGCCCGTCAGCAACGCAACTTCCTGACGACTCTGCTTCTGTCGCAAGGTGTTCCGATGATCTCGCACGGCGACGAGCTCGGCCGCACGCAGGGCGGCAACAACAACGGCTACTGCCAGGACAACGAGATCACCTGGATCGACTGGGCCAATGCCGACGAAGACCTGTTGGAGTTCACCCGCACGGTGTCGGCGTTGCGTGCCGCCCACCCGGTGTTCCGGCGACGGCGGTTCTTCAGCGGCAAGCCCGTCGGGCGGCGCGGCGACGGCGGACTGTCCGACATCGCCTGGTTCGCTCCAGACGGCAGCGAGATGACGGGCGAGGATTGGGCCTCAGGCTTCGCGAAGTCGGTCGCGGTGTTCTTGAACGGCCAGGGCATCCCCGACCGTGGCGTTCGCGGCCAGCCCGTCACCGACGAGTCGTTCCTGCTGTGTTTCAACGCCCACCACGAGGCGATCGAGTTCACCTTGCCGCCCAAGGAGTTCGGTGCGGCGTGGCGGCCGGTGATCGACACCGAGGCCGGCATCGCGGACGCGCACGAGCGGATCGCCGCTGCGGGCACGGTGTCGGTGGGCGCTCGCGCGCTGATCGTGCTGGAACCCGCTCCCGACCATTCTTGATCGCTGAATCCGTGTTTGGTTTAATTACCTCTGTAACAGAGGTATTGTGGGGTGGGTGGAAACCCCGGCGGACCTCGCCATCGAACTCTTCGCGACCGTCGGCCGGTTCCGTCGCCAGGTGCGCCGGTCCGGCAGCGGCGGCCCGCCGATCGGCACCGGCCTGCCCGAATCGCAGGCCGAGCTGCTGCGGCTGGTCGGTAGGCAACCGGGCATCTCGGTACGGCAGGCGGCCGCCGAACTCGGGCTCGCGGCCAACACCGCATCGACGCTGGTGTCCCGGTTGTCGGCCGACGGCCTGCTGGTGCGCACCGTCGACCCCGACGACCGTCGCGTCGGCAGACTGCGGCTGACCGAGTCCGCGCAGCACATCGCCGACGAGTCACGCGCGTCTCGCAGGGCCGCCCTCGGCGCGGTGCTCGAACGCCTCGACGACGGCCAGATCGAACGACTGACCGACGGACTGGCGGTTCTTGCCGACGTCACCCGACTACTTCGCGAGGAGGAAGAATGACCACCGCACCGGCCATCGACTGCCGGCACCTCACCCATCGCTACGGCCAGTTCACTGCGGTGGACGACCTGAGCCTGGAGGTCCGGGCCGGCGAGACCATGGGCCTGCTCGGACCCAACGGCGCGGGCAAGACCACGGTCGTCCGGGTGCTCACCACGCTCACCCCCGTTCAGGACGGTGAGGTGCGGATCTTCGGGTTCGACTCCCGGCGCGACACCTTGGACATCCGCCAGAACATTGGCTACGTGCCGCAACAACTCTCGATCGAGTCAGCGCTCACCGGACGGCAGAACGTCGACCTGTTCGCCAGGTTGTACGACGTGCCGCGCAAGCAGCTCCGCGCGCGGGTCGACGAGGCGCTGGAGTCGATGCAACTTCTCGACGTCGCGGGCAACCTCGCGGGCACCTACTCGGGAGGCATGGTGCGACGGCTCGAACTGGCCCAGGCGCTGGTGAACCGGCCGTCGCTTCTGATTCTCGACGAGCCCACCGTCGGCCTGGATCCCATTGCCCGCGACGGCGTCTGGACACAGGTGGCGCGGATGCAGGACGAGTTCGGCATGACGGTGCTGCTCACCACCCACTACATGGAGGAGGCCGACGCGCTGTGCGATCGGGTTGCGCTGATGCACCACGGCGTGCTTCAGACGGTGGGTACGCCGACGGAACTGAAGGCCGGTCTGGTCTCCCATGCGTCCCCTCACCCCAGCCTCGAGGACGTGTTCCGGCACCACGCTGGCGAGGACCTCTCGGAGGACGCCGCCAAGCAGGGCCTACGTGAAATTCGCTCCAGCAGAAGGGCGGCCCGTCGTGTCAGTTGAACTGCTCAGCGCGCCCCGCGGCCTGAACCGCGCCACCGGACTCCTGCGCCGCATGGGTGCCTTCGCGCTCGTCGAACTGCAGAAGCTCAGCCACGACCGCAGCGAGCTCATCACCCGCATGGTGCAACCCGCGCTGTGGTTGTTGATCTTCGGCCAGACGTTCTCCCGCCTGCACGTGATCAATACCGGTGACGTGCCGTACCTCGCCTTCCTCGCGCCGGGCATCATCGCGCAGTCGGCGCTGTTCATCTCGATCTTCTACGGCATCCAGATCGTCTGGGACCGCGACGCTGGCATCCTGGCCAAGCTGATGGTGACGCCTGCGCCCGCGTCGGCGCTCATCACCGGCAAGGCCTTCGCGGCGGGCGTGCGGTCGGTCGCGCAGGTCATCGGCGTGCTGGTGATCGCCTACCTGATGGGCATCCACCTCACCGCCAATCCGCTGCGGATCATCGCAGCGATGGGGGTCGTAGTGCTCGGGTCGGCGTTCTTCGCCTGCCTGTCAATGACTTTGGCGGGTCTGGTGCGCAATCGGGATCGGCTGATGGGCATCGGCCAAGCCATCACCATGCCGTTGTTCTTCGCGTCCAACGCGCTGTACCCGGTCGACGTCATGCCGCAGTGGCTGCGCTGGTTGTCGGCGATCAACCCGCTCAGCTACGAGGTCAACGCGTTGCGTGCACTTCTGCTCGGCACTCCCGGCAACACCTGGCTCGACGTCGGCATCCTGTTGATCGCGGCAGTCCTCGGCGTCGCCGCGGCGTCGGCTCTGTTGCGCAGGCTTGTTCAGTAGCGCCGCAGCCTATTTCGGCGACGCCAGGTCGTACACCGTCGCACTTCCCACCTGCACGGCGGCGAAGGTGTTCGCCACCCAGGTCGCGATGTCGGTGTGGCCATGCGCTCCCCACATCGGGCCGTGGCCGCGGTCGTTCGACGCGATGTAGTACGCGACCCGGTGATGGGCGACGTCGTCCTGGAACTCCTTCAACGTCGGAGTCGGATCGGAGCCCGAGAAGCCGCCGATCGCCATGACGGCTGTGTTGGTGGACAATTCGAGACCGGCAGCGCTCGACGACCGGTCGATGGCGGCCGACCACGGCGTGCTGGTCTCCTCCAACATCGCGTCCAGTTCTGGGGTGTCGACGCCCTTCCCCGGCCCGCCCCACGTGCCCATCCCTCGTCCGCCAGCACGTGCGGGACCGACCGACGGTCCGCCACCCTGGTGCGCGGCACCGACGGTCGCGACGGCGTAGGCCGCGGGCCCGGCCAGAGCGCCTGCTACCGCAATGCCGAGCAACGCCACCGCGACACCGCGGCGCGGCTGCATCGCCAGCACCGCGATCAGCGACAGCGAGGCCACCACGGTCAGCACCAGCACCGCCCACTTCAGAGCGGGCAGCCAGTCGGCGTTGCCCTCGAGCGTCCACCAGCTCCACAGCCCCGTCGCCGACAACGTCACCGCGAGACCAATTCGGCACCACCATGATTCGCGCCGCGTCCACATCTGGCCGATGCCAATCGCGAACATCGCCGCAACGGCGGGCGCGATGGACAGGCTGTAGTACGGGTGGATCGTGCCCTGCATGTAGCTCAGCACCAGGCCGTCGACCAGGATCCACCCGCCGAACAAGATAGCTCCCGCCCGCACCCGGTCGGTGCGAGGGGCGCGGCCGCGCGCAACCATCACCAGGACGGTCGCCAGCAGCGCGGCGGGAATCAGCCAGCCGATCTCGAAGCCGAACTCACCGGAGAACAGCCGCGTGATGCCCTGCGACTGGCTGCCCCATCCGCCACCGCCGAGCGCACCGCCGCCCCGCTCGGTCGCGACGTGCACCTGGGCACCGGCCAGCGTGCCCAGCTCCGCGGTCGACGGAGTGAACCCCGGATGGTTGTGGCCCAGTACCCGGGCGAAGCCGTTGTAGCCGAGTACCAGGTTCATGAAGTTGTTGTCCGTCGAGCCGGCGATGTAGGGCCGCGACGACGCCGGCCACAGCAGCGTGAGCACCACGAACCAGCCGGACGCGACGAGGAATCCGGCCGCCGCCCCGAGCATGTGCAGCAGCCTGGTCCGCAGCGATACCGGGGCAGCGACGAGATAGGCCGCAGCCAGCGCGGGGGCCACCATCACCCCCTCGAGCATCTTGGCGAGAAACGCCAGGCCCAGCGCCGCGCCCGCCAGCGCGAACCACCTGGCACCGTGGCTTCCCCTGTTTTGCTCCTCGCGTCCGCCGTCCAGCGCGCGCACCGTGCAGTACGCCGCGGCCGTCATCAGCAGCACCATCGCCGCGTCGGGGTTGTTGAACCGGAACATCAGTACGGCCACCGGCGTCAGCGCCAGAGCGGTACCTGCCAGCAGCCCGGTCCGTTGGCCGCTGATGCGCGCCACTGCTGCGTACAGCAGCGCGACCGAGCCGACCGCCATCAACGCCTCGGGCACCAGCATGCTCGCGCTGCTGAACCCGAACAGCTGGCCGGAGAGGCCCATCACCCACTGCGAGAGCGGCGGCTTGTCGACGGTGATGAAGTTCCTGGTGTCCAGCGAGCCGAAGAGCAGCGCTTCCCAGTTCGTCGCGCCTGCCTGGGCGGCCGCCGCGTAGAACTGGTTGCCCATCCCGTTGATGGTGATGTTCCACAGGTAGAGGACGGCGGTGCCGACCAGCAGGACGCCGAGGCCGATCCGATTCCACGTGCTCGAGGAGACCCGGGCGGGCCGTGCTGGGGTGGGTTCCGAATCGGTCGGCGTCGTCTGCAGCGCGTTGAACGTCGTTGTCACATAGCCCAGTGACTCATTGCTACCGTGGGCCGCCCTGTGAACTGGCCGAGAGAAGGCTGGGGGTTGCTCGCAGGGCGTCGAACAGCGTCCAGACCGCGACCCCGAACAGTGCCACGTCCTTGATGAGGAACTCACCCGTGATCGACAGGGCGGGGAATCCACCTGCCGTCGCCTCGGTCACACCGGGGGTGGTGAACAGGAAGCTGATGGTGCCGGTGAACAGGACGATCGCCAGCAGGCTGCCCAGCAGCGAAAGCCTTGGCCACGAGGGCTTTACGGCCAGCAACCCGGCCGCGGCGAGTTCGAACACGCCGAGCAGGGGCCGAGAACGTGGTGACCGAGAACACACCGTACAGCCGGCTCATCGGCGGGCTCTCCGATAGCAGCGGCTCGATGCCCTGCGCCTCGTAGGCCATGAACTTCAGCACTCCGAACCATGCGAGCACCACGACCAGCCCGTATCGCGCGAGTGTGGCTCCGACGGCGTCGACGGGACGGCTCATGACAATCGTTCCCCTTTGCTCGGAATCGAACGCGTACGTCTATTCCGTGCAGCGCGGGCGCCGAACCGTTACGAGGTCAGCCGACGAGTCTGACGATCGCCCCCATCGGGATGGGCAACCAGCCGGGTCGGTGCCTGGCCTCGTAGCCCACCTCATACACCGCCTTGTCGAGTTCGTAGGCGGCGAGCAGATCGGGCTGGCCGGCGGGGTCGGTCCCGCCTGCAGCCGCGTAACCTTCACAGAACGAGGTGCTGTTGCGTTCCACCCATTCGCGGGCTCGCGCGGCGAGTTGTTTGTCCTGCCGTGGGTCATCGCCGCGTTCGACGAGCCGTTGGTAGGCGGCGTACTCGTAGGACCGCAGCACGCCCGCGACGTCGCGCAGCGGAGAGTCGGGTCGCCTACGGTCGGCCAGCGGCTGCCCTGGCTCGCCCTCGAAGTCGATCAGCAGCCACCGCTCGGGGGTGCGCAGCACTTGGCCGAGGTGGAGGTCGCCGTGCATCCGCTGGACGGTGATCGACTCGTCGGCCAGCTTTCGGTACCGCTCCTCGATGGTCGTGACGTACTGCTGCAGGTCGGGCACTGCCGCGGCGACCGCGTGCAGCCGGTCCAGGAGGGCTTCGGTCGGGAACGGCACGTGCGACGTGCCGAGCTCCTCGGCCAGCGTCTGATGCACCGATGCGACGGCCTCTCCGAGTCGGTACGACTCGCCGGCGAAGTCGCCGCCGACCTCGTCGGCGTACAGGTCGCCCTCGGCGAACAAGTCGCGCGTGCTCGCCATCGCCATGTCCCAGCCCTCGGCGGCGTTGGCTGCGAACTCGGTCACCATGCCGAGTGCGTACGGCTCGTCGTCGAGCGCCGCCTCGTACGAGCCGAGCAGCCGCGCCACGTGCGGATTGCCGGCACGGGCCAGCACCCGGTTGAGCTCGATGTCGGGGTTCACCCCTGGGGTGACCCGGCGGAACACCTTGAGGACGGCCGCGTCCTCGAAGACCACGCTGGTGTTGCTCTGTTCGGCGCTCGACACGCGCGGCGACTTGTCCACCGGCAGCTCGGCGTCTGGTTCCCTGATGAACCGGAGCGGCCCGACCGATGCCGACCGATCGACCAGTGCCAGCAGTTCACGGGCGGCACGGGGGTAGTAGAGCGCGTCGTAGGCGATCCGTGCGCCGTGTTCGTCGACGACGGTGCCGATGGTCGCGACGTCGCTGTATTCGTCGATGGGCGCGATGCCCCAGCGGATCAGCAACTGGTAGCGCTCGGATGTGCCGTCGGTGTAGCCCACGTCGAGCAGGACGAGATCGAGGTCCACTTCGGTGTCGTCGCGCAGCGCCACGACGTGGCCTGGCCACACCTCTGCGAAGTCCCTGCCCCGTCCGGCGTACCAGCGTTGCGACGGCAACCATTCGGTCCACGGGAGGCGCTCCGGCGCGCTCATCGAATCTCCTCCGATTCTCGTAGTGGTTCCCGGAGTTGAAACCAGTAAAACCCATGTCCTGGCAGTGTCAGCATGTACGGCAGGTGACCGATCGCGGGGAACTCGACGTGCCCGGTCATCTCCACCGGCGAGTAACCGCTCCACTGCTGAAGATTCAGCTCGATGGGCTGCGGGAACCTGGACAGGTTGTTGACGCACACCACGGTGTCCACCTCGCCGTCGCGGTCCAGCTCACGCACGTAGGCCAGCACCGACGGGTTGGAGCCACCCAACTCGCGGAACGTGCCGACGGCGAACGCGTCGTGCCTGCGCCGCACCGCCAGCATGGTGCGCGTCCAGTTCAACAACGAGGTGGAGGCGTCGCGCTGCGCTTCGACGTTGACCGACTGGTAGCCGTAGATTGGGTCCTGGTTGGGCGGCAGGTACAGCCGCCCCGGGTTCGCCGTCGAGAAGCCGGCGTTGCGGTCAGGTGTCCACTGCATCGGGGTGCGGACGCCGTCACGGTCGCCGAGCCAGATGATGTCGCCCATGCCGATCTCGTCGCCGTAGTACAGCACCGGTGATCCTGGCAGCGAGAGCAGCAGAGCGGTGAACAGCTCGATCTGGTTGCGGTCGTTCTCCAGAAGCGGCGCAAGCCTTCTGCGAATGCCGACGTTGGCCTTCATCCGCGGATCCTTGGCGTACTCCGCGTACATGTAGTCGCGCTCTTCGTCGGAGACCATCTCCAGGGTCAGCTCGTCGTGGTTGCGCAGGAAGATGCCCCACTGCGCCATGTCGGGGATCGCGGGCGTCTGCGCCAGGATCTCCGAGATCGGGAACCGCGACTCGCGACGTACCGCCATGAAGATGCGCGGCATCAACGGGAAGTGAAACGCCATGTGGCACTCGTCACCGCCGGTCCCCGGATCGCCGAAGTACTCCACGACGTCGGCGGGCCACTGGTTGGCCTCGGCCAGCAACACCCGGCCGGGAAACTCGTCGTCGATCACCTTGCGGCAGTGCCTCAAGAAGGCGTGCGTCTCTGGCAGGTTCTCGCAGTTGGTGCCCTCCCGCTCGAACAGGTACGGCACGGCGTCCAGCCGGAAGCCGTCGATGCCGAGGTCGAGCCAGAACCTCAGCGCGTCGAGCATGGCCTCCTGGACGGCCGGGTTGTCGTAGTTCAGGTCGGGCTGATGAGCGAAGAACCGGTGCCAGTAGAACTGCTTGCGCACCGGATCGAACGTCCAATTGGATTCCTCGGTGTCGACGAAGATGATCCTGGCGTCCTGGTAGAGCTGGCTGGTGTCACTCCACACATAGAAGTCGCCATAGGGCCCGTCGGGGTCGCGGCGAGACTCCTGAAACCAGGCATGGGAGTCGGACGTGTGGTTCATCACCAGGTCGGTGATGACCCGGATCCCCCGCCGGTGTGCGGCGTCCAGCAGGGCGACGAAGTCGTCGACGGTGCCGAACTCCGGTAGCACCTTGTAGAAGTCGCGGATGTCGTAGCCGCCGTCGCGCAGCGGTGAATCGTAGAAGGGCGGAAGCCAAAGGCAGTCGACGCCAAGCCATTTCAGGTAGTCGAGCCGGTCGGTCAAGCCACGCAGGTCGCCAGACCCATCGGAGTTGGAGTCGTTGAACGCACGGACGAGCACCTCGTAGAACACGGCGTGCTTGAACCAGGTGCGATCTTCGGGGAGCGTCCGCGCGTGGCTGTAGTCGTCCGCGGTCGGGTGCTCCACCATTCCGTCAATTCCAGTGGTTTGATCCATCAAGGCTCAAACCTACCCATCTTGGGCGGTGTTGAATCTGCCGACGGCGCGGCTTCCTCGACGGGCAGGTCTCCCGCCTCGATCCGGTCGGCCACCTCGTCGCGCAACGCCGTGGCCGCGGCAAAGTCGTCGGCGTACCTGGTGGCGAAGTGTTCGCCCCTTTCGGTTGATCTGCACGGGCCATCGCGCGATCCCAAGCAGTCTGAGCAGCAACACGATTGGCATCACGACGAGTTCGGCGAGAAGTTCGATCAGCGAGACCCTCCTGCGCCAGGGATACCACTGGCGCCGCATGCGCCAGCGAACGCCCGCCGGATCAACGACATCTCCCGCTGCCACGACGCCGATCTCCCCTCAGAACGCGTCGTCGGCGCTCCACGCGCGCTCGGCGGCAGGCGCCGCGGTTTCGGTCAGCACCAGCCAACCCAGCGTCACGACGCCGATGAGCACGCAGACGTCGGCGGCGTTGAACGTCGGCGACCATCCGAACGACAGGAAGTCCACCACCGCACCGCGCATCGGACCGGGCGCGCGGAAGACGCGGTCGGCCAAGTTGCCGGCGGAGCCACCGAGGACGAGACCGAGCCCCACGGCCGCCGCCGGTGACGCCACGTTGCTGCCCCGCCACGCGACGACGCAGACGACGGCACAGCCCAGCAGCGTCAACAACGCAGGTTCGCTCTCACCCCAGGCCAGCGCCGCACCCGAGTTCCTGATCAACAGGCATGACACCGATTCGCCGAACAGCCACACCCGTTCGCCAGGAGTCAGCACGCCCACTGCAACGGACTTGGTGACGACGTCGACGACGACCACCACGGCCGCGGTCATGACGAACAGCGCAGCCCGAGACCGACTCGCTCGTCGCGTACTCACCCGCCCATCATGTTCGGCGACGGCCACGCGTCCCTACCTCGAGGTGACGCAGAGATGAACGGCAAACGGCGCAACGGGGGATTGACGCCGGGCGAGCGGCCTCCGAACGGAGGTAGCGCCCCGAGTTCGCCTGCCGGAAGCCGAGGCGGTTGCCAGAGGTGTGCCCTGTAGGGTCGCCGACGTGGCATCCCTTGACCATGGTGACCCGGGCGATGCCCCGTCCGTCCCCCCTCCGCTGACCCCCGTCGTCAACTCCGTGCGCCCGTCGGCGGCCGAGGAGGCGCGCACCATCGCGGCGTCGACCAACATCGCAACACTGGCGTCGTTGACCACGGCAGGCGACCCGTGGGCGTCGTTCGTGACGTACGGCCTGCACAGCGGCGCGCCGGTGCTGTGCCTGTCCAACATGGCCGAACACGGCCGCAATCTGGCAGGCGATCAGCGGGCCAGCCTGTCGATCGTCGCGCCGGCGACCGAGGGCGACCCGCTCGCCAACGGGCGCATCACGCTGGCCGGTGTGGTGGAGCGGCCGTCGGGCGACGAGCAGACCGCGGCGCGGCAAGCGCACCTCGACGCCGTGCCCGCCGCCAAGTACTACGTCGACTACGGCGACTTCACCCTGTGGGTGCTGCGCGTGCACCGGGTCCGCTGGGTGGGCGGCTACGGCCGGATGGACTCGGCCACCGCGCAGGACTACGCCGCGGCCCAGCCCGATCCCGTCAAGCCCACCGCCAAGGGCGCCATCGAGCACCTCAACGCCGACCACGCGGCCGCCTTGTTGGCGATGGCCCGCACGCTCGGCGGTTACCCCGACACCACGGAGGCCGCCTGCACCGGCGCCGACCGCTATGGGCTCGACCTGCGGGTGACCACCGAGCGCGGCGTGGCCTACACCAGGGTCGGATATGCGACACCGATCGACTCGATGAACGAATTACGCGCCGCCACAGTCGAGTTGGCGCGACGCGCCAAACAGGGCTGACCGCTTCGGATTCAGTCGGTGTGAGCCGATACGATCGCCGTATGCCCGACCGCCCGGACTCCTGGCAAGCCGCCTTCGACCTGATCCGCACCCGTGGGCACGAACGTCGCGACGAGCCGTTCAAGTTGGCCAGCGGCCAGCTCAGCCACGACTACATCGACGGCAAGTTCGCCGTCAACACCGGGGAACGCCTGGCGACCGTCAGCCGAGCCATCGCCGATCTCGCGGCCAAGAGCGGCATCGAGTTCGACGCCGTCGGGGGCCTCACCATGGGCGCCGATCCGCTGGCCATCGGGATTGCACTGGTCACCGGCAAGGCCTGGTTCTCGGTGCGCAAGGAGCAGAAGCAACGCGGCCACGAGCAGTGGATCGAGGGCACCCGGCTCGAACCGGGCACCCGCGTCCTGTTGGTCGACGACGTGATCAGCACCGGCGGCTCCACCGAGAAGGCCCTCGAGCGGATCCTCCCGCTCGGCGTCGTCGTGACGGGTGTGATCCCGATGGTCGACCGCGGCGACGTCGCGGCCAAGCGGTTCGCCGCCCGCGGCATTCCCTTCGCAGCGCTGGTCACCTACCGCGATCTGGGCATCGACCCGGTTCGCGACGTCTGACCGGTCGGTGACAGCCGATCGCGTTGGCCCAGTTGGCCTTTAGGTACTCGGTGGCTGCCTCGTTCTGCTCCACCGAGACGAACGTCGCCGCCCCGTCGACCGGCGGCAGCAACCGGTAGGCATCGTGGTCGATGGTGCCCTTGGTGATCATCGTGTCGGCGCGCACCGGACGGGCTGGGGCTCCTGCGCGCCTCGGCGCGTTGGCGGCCGGCGCCGGGCTCCGTCGCCACGCCGCGTCAATTTGCGCGCAATCGCACGTTTGCCCAGGTAGCCGCCTACCATCACGGGGTGGCGGAAAGTGGGGCCTCGGGCGACTCCGACTACACGGGGGATTACCGGTTGGACGAGCCGGTCGACACCGACCGGCTGCCCATCGCGGCGCACGAAGACCTGGCCGAATCGGAACCGGATGCGACGGCCGGTGAGTTCGGCTACCTGTTGGGCGACCCGGCGGAAGATCAAGGACCGCTCGAAGGCACCGCTCCCGACGAGCGCTGGGACGGCCCAGGATGGACGGGCTGGGAGGACGCCCGACCGGTCGAACCCGACCCGGAGGCCGGCGAGCTCTACGACGACCAGTACGCGGTCCAATACGGGGAACCGGACGACGACCGCTTCGACGCCTTCAACGCGAACACCTGGCACTTCAAGGCCCCGCCAACACCGTGGTACCGCACTCGACAGGCCCTGTTCGCGCTGGCCGCGGTCGCGGCGGCGGTCGTCGCCCTGGTGGTATCGGTCGTCCTGCTCGCCTTGGGCGGCCCGTCGGACACCGACGAGGCCCCCGCCACCGACACGTCGCCCACCCCGACCACCGCCGCGAGCACGCCGGACACCACCAGCGCACTGCCTCCCCCTCCGCCCCCTCCTCCGCCCCCTCCACCACCCCCGCCGGCGACGTCGGCGTCGTCGGTCGCGCCGCCGCCGGTGTACAACCGGCCGCGCTACGAACCGCGGCCGACCAAGCCACCGGAGATCGGCGTCACCCGCACTCCGGTCACCCGCACGCAGATCAGCGTTGCGCCGCAACCACGCCCGGGCTCGCAGCACCGATGATCGGTTTCGACGCCGAAGGATCGTTCTCCGCGTCCGGCGTGGCCGTACTGGCCACGGTCGGTTCGGATTCGGTTCCACACGTCGTGCCGGTGGTCTTCGCAGTGAGCGCCGGAGCGGAGGGCGCCAAGATCTACACCGCGATCGACGCCAAGCGGAAGACCACGCATCGGCTGCGCCGGCTGGCCAACATCGCGGCCAATCCGCGCGTGAGCCTGCTGGTCGACCACTACGACGACGACTGGACGCAGTTGTGGTGGGTGCGCGCCGATGGGGTCGCCGAGATCCATGACACTGGCGAGGAAATGGCGGCCGGGTACGCGTTGCTGCGCCGGAAATACCGTCAGTACGACCGGATTGCATTGGACGGCCCCGTTGTGACGGTCGACGTGCAGCGCTGGTCGTCCTGGCAGGCCTAGCAGTGTTTGCTGGAAACTGAACGGTAGTCCAAGAGTCGATTGCCGGACAAGCGGACGACGAACGCGCGCCTAGCGTGATTACTGCCATCCGTCGACAAATTTCCGCCAGTGGTATTAAACCCCTGACCTGTTGGTTCAAAAGATCAGACCAGCTCGGTTAGTCCCGAGCGGGGTCGGGGAGCATCCGAACCGCGACGCCGGCACCACGGCTCGAGAGCGGATGAAGAGGAAGAAAGAAGTGAGAAGCATGAAGAAGCTTGGATTTGCTACCATCGTCGCCAGCGGGCTGGCGGCGGCCGTCCTCGGGCTCGCTGCGCCCGCCGATGCCGCGCCCAGCGGACCTGGCAACGCCCAAGACACCATTAGCAAGCTCGAAGCGCAGGGCTACAACGTGATCATCAATCACGTCGGCAGCACCCCGCTGGAGCAGGCGTCCGTAGTCGCGGTTCGCCCCGGACAGACGTTCAGCCGCACCGACTCCGGAAACCCCGGAGACGACCTGGCTACCACGGTCCTCGGCAAGACCGTCTACGTAGACGTCAAGTAAGCCGCACCATCGAAGAGGGGCATCCCGAAAGGGGTGCCCCTCTTTCGTGTCTGGCGACCCTTGTGCCCGTCCACGGTTTGGGTGAAGGTGGTCTGATCGGGCTTGAGGGGGCGTCATGGCAGACAAGACGAACACAACCCAACTCAACGGCGCCGCCCCCACCGCGGACCGTCCGGCCGCCATCCGCAACGTGGTGCTCGTCGGGCCATCTGGCGGCGGCAAGACCACTCTCGTCGAAACCCTGCTGGTGGCCACCGGAGTGCTGACCCGCGCTGGGTCGATCGCCGACGGCACTACGGTCTGCGACTGGGACGAGGCCGAGATCGAGCAGCAGCGTTCGGTCGGCTTGGCGCTGGCGTCACTGACGCACGAGGGAGTGAAGATCAACCTCATCGACACACCCGGCTACGCCGACTTCGTCGGCGAGTTGCGGGCGGGCCTGCGCGCGGCGGACTGCGCGCTGTTCGTGATCGCCGCCAACGAGGGCGTCGACGAACCGACGAGATCGCTGTGGCTGGAGTGCAGCAGAGTCGAGATGCCGCGGGCGGTGGTGATCACCAAGCTCGACCACGCGCGCGCAGACTTCGACGGCGCGGTGGCCGCTGCCCGGAACGCGTTCGGCGACAACGTCCTTCCCCTGTGCATGCCAGGCGACGACTGTGTGGTGGAGCTGTTGTCCGCCACGGGCGACGACGCGGTCGCCGAGGCGCGCCGCACGCTGATCGAGGGCATCATCGAGGAATCCGAGGACGAGACGCTGATGGAGCGCTACCTCGGCGGTGAGAACGTCGAGGCGTCCCTGCTGAACGACGACCTCGAGAAGGCCATCGCCAAGGCGTCGTTCTTTCCCGTGCTTCCGGTGTGCAGCACCAGCGGGGTCGGCACGACGGAGCTGCTGGACGTCATCGTCACTGGATTCCCCTCTCCCCCAGAGCATCCGACGCCAGCGGTGTTCACCCCCGCCGGCGCCGTGCGCGCGTCACTGGCCTGCGACCCTTCCGGCCCGCTGCTCGCCGAGGTGGTGAAGACGACGTCGGACCCCTACGTCGGCAGGGTCAGCCTGGTCCGGGTGTTCTCCGGCACCATGAGGCCCGACATGACCGTCCACGTGTCGGGCCATTTCACGTCATTCTTCGGGTCCTCGCCACGGCACACCACCGGTGGCGATCACGACGAGGACGAGCGGATCGGCGCGCTGTCCTTCCCGCTGGGGAAGCGGCAGCGTATCGCGGGATCGGCGGTGGCAGGCGACATCTGCGCCATCGGCAAGCTCAGTCGCGCCGAGACCGGAGACACGCTGTCGGACAAGGCCCTGCCCCTGGTGCTCAAGCCGTGGACCATGCCCGATCCACTGCTGCCGGTAGCCGTGCAACCGCACGCGAAGACCGACGAGGACAAGCTGGCGGTCGGCCTGCAACGCCTCGGAGCCGAGGACCCCACGCTTCGGATCGAGCAGAATCCCGAGACGCATCAGATCGTGCTGTGGTGCATGGGCGAGGCGCACGCCGGAGTGGTTCTCGACGGGCTCGCCAAGCGGTACGGCGTCTCCGTCGACACCGTCGACGTGCGAATCCCGTTGCGGGTGACGTTCGGTGGTACCGCCAAGGGACATGGCAGGCACGTCAAGCAGTCCGGCGGCCACGGCCAGTACGCCGTCTGCGACATCGAGGTGGCGCCGTTGCCGCAGGGATCGGGGTTCGAATTCGTCGACAAGGTGGTCGGCGGCGCGGTGCCCCGGCAGTTCATCCCGAGCGTGGAGAAGGGCGTACGCGCGCAGATGGAGAAGGGCTTGCCCAGCGGGACAGGTGCCGGCTATCCGATGGTCGACATCCGGGTGACGCTGCTCGACGGAAAGTCGCACAGCGTCGACTCGTCTGACTTCGCGTTCCAATCCGCGGGCGGGCTGGCGTTGCGCGAGGCCGCCGCGGCCACGACCGTGAACCTGCTCGAGCCGGTCCACGCGGTCTCGGTGGTGATCCCCGACGACCTGGTCGGCGCGGTGATGAGCGATCTGTCGAGTCGTCGGGGCCGGGTCCTTGGCACCGAGCCCAGCGGTGACGACCGCACCGTCGTCAACGCCGAGATCCCGGAGGTCGAGCTGGTGCGCTACGCCATCGACCTGCGTGCACTTTCGCACGGCGCGGGCTCGTTCACCCGCACCTTCGCCCGGTACGACCCCATGCCAGAATCAGCCGCCGCCAAGATCCATGCATTGAGATAGCGCTCAGAGCAGGCCGAGCAGCTCCAAGTCGGTGACGTACTTGACGATCATCGGCGCGGAGATGTGCGGAATGTCCTTGTCCGGCCCGATCTTCGCCTCCTGCACCGCCGCGCGGAACCGGTCGGTCGGCGCGATGGACCCATTGAACGGGTGATCAGGTGACTGGTAGTTGTGCAGCAGGGGTAGCAATGACGCGGCCCGCTGCTTCTCGGGCAGTGCCCGCAGTGTGGTCTCGAACCGGGTCAGCCAGTCGCCGTAGTTGTCGATGCGGCGGATCGGGTAGCCCGCATCGACCAGCCAGTCGACGAACTCGTCCATGCCGATGCCATCGTCGTACGGGTTCATCACGTGGTAGGTCTCGAAGCCCTCGCGCACATTGACACCGAGCGTCGAGATGGCCTCGGCGATGAACTCCACGGGCAGGCCGTCGTAGTGCGCCCGCTGCCGCTTGCCGTCGGCGCCCAGCTCGTAGAACGAGTACGGTGCCACACCCGTCGCCACCAGGCTCAGCATCATCCTGGTGAACATGTCGGGCAGGTTGAGCTGGCCGGCATAGGTGGTGTCGGCCAGGATCATGTCGCAACGGAACACCGAAGCGGGCAGACCGAACTGCTGATTCGCCTCGCGCAGAAGGACTTCGCCGCCCCACTTGCTGTTGCCGTAGCCGTTGGCGTAGCCGTCGTCGACCGTGCGCGTCGCGCTGACGACGCGGACGTCGGCGTCCTCGGTGTTGTCTGCGGGGTTGATGCCCGCACCGACGGCGATGGTGGAGACGTAGACGAACGGCTTGATCTTCGTCGTGAGCGCGATCCTGATCAGCTCCGCCGTGCCGACCACGTTCGGCCCGAACAGCTGGCTATAGGGCAGCACGTGGTTGACCAGTGCGGCGGGATCGACGATCAGGTCGACGGTGTCGGCCAGCCGCTGCCACGTCGCACCGTCGAGGCCGAGGTTGGCCTCGCCCTTGTCGCCCGCGAGCACCTCGAGGTGCTCGGCGGCCAATTCCCGGTAGTGCTTGAGCAGTTTCGGATCGCCACTGTCGAAGGTGGCATCCAGACGCGCTCGCGCCTCCTCGTCGGACTTGGCGCGGACGATGCAGATCACCTTGCCGTCGACCAGGTCCATCCGCTCCAGCCATTCCAGGGCCAGGTAGCGGCCGAGGAAGCCGGTTGCTCCGGTGAGCAGCACGGTCCTGACCTCGGAGGCGGGTCCTCGCAGTGACGTTGCCGCGGAGAGGGTTTGAGCGTCGATGAACTTGTCCAGCGTCAGATCGCGGGCGTGCACCTCGGTGGCGTCGCGGCCGTGCACGGACGCGTAGGTCGGTCGCTTGCCGTCTCCAGCGCGCTCCGCCTCGACGTAGGCGGCGATGGCGGCCAGGTCGGATGCCGGGCTGACGATCACGCCGACGGGCACGTCGACGCCGAAGATCTCGTGCAGCAGGTTGGCAAACGTCAACGCCGACAACGAGTCTCCGCCCAGGTCGGTGAACTGGGCGTCGGCCTGCACGTCGGCGGCGGCCGCGCCGAGCAGCGCGGTGGCGGCGCGGCTGACGGTCTCCAGAACGGGGCGGTCGGCGCCGCTCTGGCGCAGCGCGCGCAGTTCCCCGGCCTGACCGTCGGCCAGATCGACGTAGAGCTGCTCGAGCTGCTCGCCGTAGCGCTCCTTGAGCCGCGGCCACGCCAGCTTCCGGATACCCGTCAGCAGGCCGTTCTCGAGGGTGAACGGGGTGGTTTCGATCAGAAAATCCCGAGGAGCTTCGTAGGACTGCAGATCCGCTGAGCGCGCGGCATCCTTCAGCGATGCGCTGATGGCCGGCTTCAACTCGTCGCCGGAGTACCGGGACAGGGCGTCCTCGCTCGGTACGACGACGGCCAGCAGGTAGGGCCGGGCGCTGTTGCCGTAGATGTAGATCTGGCGCACCAGTGGGCTGTCGCCGAACGCCGCCTCGAGCTTGGACACGGTGACGAATTCACCCTGGGACAGCTTGAGCACGTTGTTCCGGCGGTCCACGTACTTGAGCTGGTCGGGTCCGAGCTCGGCGACGACGTCACCGGTGCGGTAGTAACCGTCGGCGTCGAACACCTCGGCGGTGACCTCGGGGCGCTTGTAGTAACCGGGGAACAGCTGATCGGACTTGACCAGCAGCTCGCCGCGGGGGTGCGGCACGTCGGTGCCGAAGTAGCCAAGCTCGGGGACGTCGACCAGCTTGTAGTCGATCACCGGTGGGCGGCGGATCTGGCCGTCGATGAACACGGCGCCTGCCTCGGTCGAGCCGTAGCCCTCGCCAAGGTGCATGTCGAGGAACTTCTCGACCCATGCCTTCAGCTCGGGCGAGATCGGCGCCGAGCCGGTGAAGGCGGTGACGAAGCGGCCGCCGAGCAGGCTCTGCCGCAGATCGGCCATGACTTGTTCTTCGCCTGCGGCATCGACGACGCCGCGGCGGTCAACCTCGCTTACGTACTCCTGGTAGAGCATGTCCCAGATGCGCGGCACGTAGTTGAGCTGCGTGGGCCGGGCCATGGCCAGGTCGTCGAGGAACGTGGACAGGTCGCTGCGGGCGGCGAAGTAGACGGTGCCGCCGGATGCCAGCGCGCCATACAGGACGCCGCGGCCCATCACGTGGCTCATCGGCAGGAAGGCCAGGACGATGCCGGGCACCACACCCTGGTTCTCGTCCCAGTGGGTGTTGGCGGCCGACTTCCACATGTGGGCGACCTTTCCCTCCGGGTACATCGCGCCCTTGGGCGCCCCGGTGCTACCGGAGGTGTAGATCAGCAGTGCCAGCGGATCGTCACCCTCGCCGACGACTCCACGCGGCGCAGGCAGGTCCCGTCCGCGGGTGAGCACGTCGCCGAGCGTCTCGACGACCACCGGGGTGCCGGCCAGACGGGCCTTGGCCGCGTCGAGTGCATCGCGCTGGTCGTCGATCGCGGACTGGAAGTCGAACACGACCAGCCGCGCCGGGGCATCCCCAGCGCCGAGGATCAGTTCTACCGCGTCGTCGAGGTAGTCGATGCTCGACGCGATCAGCACCGGCTCGGTCTCGGCGATGATCGGTTGGAGCTGAGCCTGGGGTGCGCTGGTCTGCAACGGCACGGACACTGCGCCGAGTTGGGTCAGCGCGATGTCGATGACGGTGTAGTCGACGCTGGTGAAGCCGAGGATGGCCACGCGGTCACCGGGGCGGATCGGATCGTCGCGCAGGGCCGCCCCGAAGGCCTCGACCCGTTCCCACAGCCGGCCGTAGCTGACGGTGTCGAACCGCGGCAGCAGCTGAGCCGTGGTGCGGCCGGTACCGTCGGTGACGTACTCGACGGCGCGCTGCCCGAGGGCGGGTCGCTCGGCGTAGCCCTCCAGGACGGTGCGAACTACCTCGGGCAGACGCAGCCCTGGCTCGGCGGCGGCGGCGCTGACGGCTTGGTCCGGCTTGGCGGCGGCGAATTCGTCGTCGCTGGCGTACAGGTCTGCGATGCGGCGCTCGAGGCGCGCTTCGCGAGAATCGGCAGACATATGGGGTCCTCTACGTATTGCTTTGAAAGTCGTGCATGGGAAGTCGTGCATTGGAGGCTTCGCTACCTCACCTAGCCGACACAACGTTAGCAAAACTAAAGATATGCCCCAAACGGCTGACCTGGCAGTTCCCTGTGAGGGAACACACTCACCGGGTCGTTCGTTATGGTGGCTAAGTAACTACGAAAGGCAGA
>JAOPVF010000022.1 GCA_025963195.1 Mycobacterium sp.
GTAGACGGCGGCGATGAGCACCGAGCCGACCGCGACGCCCTGCCAGAACGGCTGGACGCCGATGATGACGAACCCGGACTGCAGCACGGCCGGGATGAACAGGCCGACGACGGTGCCGAAGATCGTCCCGTAGCCGCCGAAGATGGACGTGCCGCCGATGACGACGGCCGCGATGACGTTGAGGTTGGTCAGCGATTGTCCGGCGATCGTCGTGGTTCCGTACTGTGCCAGCGAGAGCAGTGCGCCGACGCCCGCCAGGGTGCCTGCCAGCGCGTACACGCACACCAGGTGTCGGGTCACCTTGATGCCGGTGCGCCGGGCGGCCTCCTCGTTGGAGCCGATGGCATACGTGTAGAGGCCGAACTTGGTCTTGTGCAGCAGGATTCCGCCGATGATGAGGACGATCAACGCCACGAAGGGCAAACCGGGAATGCCCAAGATCTTCGTGTACGCGCTGAAGTCGGTCAGTTCGCCTGGCACCGAACGGATGTCGATGCCGCCCGTGATCACCTGCGCCAAACCGAGCGCGATCGAGAGCGTGCCGAGGGTGACGATCAGCGCGGGCACCTTGGCCCGTGCGACCAGAAAACCGTTGAAGGTGCCCCACGCCATTCCGCTGACGACCGCGGCGAGCAGGCCGACCGCGGCAACGCCCAGTCCACTACCGCCCATCGCCTCCATCACCTTGGCTGCGATCACGGATGAGAACACCAGGACCGAACCCACTGACAGATCGATGCCCGAGGTGATGATGACGAACGTCATCCCGACGCCGAGCACCGCCCACACCGCGACGTTCTGCGAGATCAGCGAGAAGTTGCCCGTGGAAAGGAAGCGGTCGCCCGCGATGACGGTGAAGAACAGGCAGATGACGACGAGGACTCCGAGGATCCACACCGCCTGCAGCCCCAGCGCTCGCTTGAGCAGCGACTGCGTTGGATTGTCCTCGCCGCCGCTGCTGACGACGGCCGGTTGGTTCGCGATGGTACTCACGCCGCACCCTCCCTCGTGTCGAGTGCGCCGGTCATGGCGCCCACTAGTTGCTCCACGGACGTGTCGGTTCCTCGATAGGTGGCGACGCGCCTACCGAGGCGTAACACCTGGATGCGGTCGCACACCTCGAGCACGTGCGGCATCGAGTGGCTGATGAGGACGACCGCAATGCCCTTGTCCCGCACGCGCTTTATCGACTCGAGCACGTTCTTGGTCTGCACCACGCCGAGCGCGGCCGTCGGCTCGTCGAGGATGACCACCTTGTCCGCCCAAGCGATGGCCCGCGCGATCGCGATGCCTTGCCGCTGCCCGCCCGACATCGACCCGACGGGCGAGGTGAGTGATCGCACCGTCGCACCGAGTTGATTGAACGATGCGGCGGCCTGACGGCGCATCTCCTTGTCGTCCATGAAGCCGAGCTTGCCGAGGATCCCCTTGCGCGCAATCTCCCTGCCGAGGAACACGTTCTGGACCGGATCGAGGTGCGGCGCGAGCGCCAGATCCTGGTACACCACCTCGATGCCGAGGTCGTTGGCCTGCCGGGGGCTCGTCAGCCGCACCGGCTTGCCATCGAAGCAGATCTCGCCGTCGTCGAGCTCGAGGCTTCCCGACAGTGCCTTGATGAGTGTCGACTTGCCTGCGCCGTTGTCGCCGATCAGCCCGACGACCTCACCTGCGTTGACGTCGAAGTCGGCGCTGTCCAGTGCGCGGACGTGGCCGAAGCTGCGCGAGATACCTTGCGCTTCAAGCAGTGCGGTCATGCTGCTCCTTTCCGTTCGGAAATGTTCGGCGGCCAGGTGGTGCCCGGTCGGCAGACGAGAAGTCGGGCGTCGCCGTCGACGTGCCAATCACCGGAACCCGCGGGCACGACGAGTGTCTGACCCCTCGTCACGTCGAGTGCTCGGCTCCGCGAACCCGTCAGCGCCCCGGTTCCGGACAGCACCACCGCGATGGCGAACCCCGCGGGAACGTCGACGCCCGACGTCAGCAGCTCCATGCGGAAGTACGGCGCGGCCGCCTCGGGCAGCACCTCGACGAGACCGGCAACACGAGCGGCGGTGTGCCGGGTCAGCGCCGCGACGTCGGGCAGCGCCGCGGTGTCTACGACCGACAGCGCCACGTTCCTGGCGAGGCCGAGGAAGACCTCATCGTCGGACGCCGTGGTGTTGGTGCGCTCCAGCAAGATCGATTGATCGGTCGGCTCCTGGGCCTCCACCAACAGGATGCCAGCCCCGATTGCGTGCGGTGTGCCGCCTGGCACGAGGACGCCGTCTCCCGGTCGCACGGGGGTCCGGTGCATCAGCGTCAGCATTGCCTCGGCGTCCTGGGCGTCGACGAGCGCCGACACGCGGTCGGGGTCGACGTCCTCGCGCCAGCCGACCCAGACCGCGGCATCGGCGTCGGCCTCGAGGACGAACCACGCCTCGGTCTTGCCGTAGGCGCAGCCCAGGTGTTGCGTCGCGTACGTGCGGGTGGGATGCACGTGCACGGGGAGGCGCTGACCGGCGTCGAGCAGCTTCACCAGAACCCCAGTGTCACCCGGCTCGCCATCGTCGCGACCAAGCCACTCGAGTGGATCGGCAAGAACCGCATCACGCAGCAGCGTGCCGTCCTCGAGCCGTGCGGGTCCGAGACTGGGCTCGCCGTAGCGGGCGACGGTGGCGCCCACCCACTCCTCGGGAGAACGGTCGCCGACCGGCGGAAGGCCGCGCCAGGCGGCCAGCGCGGGCCCGCCCGCGTACCAGTGCGGTACGACGTTGGGCGGCAGGAGTTGTGGCTGCACGATCACCTCTCTGTGATGGTCCGATGGAACTGGTTCAGGCGACGATGACGACCTTGTGCGCGGTCGGGTCGGCGCGCAGCGCGTCCAGTGCCTTCCCGTAGTCATCGAGCCCGAACCGGTGGGTGACGATGCCGTCGGTGCGCACCCTTCCGCCGCGCAGCGCGTCGATGGCGGCACCGAACGACGTCATCTCGGCGAAGGATCCCTTGATCGTGATCTCGCGCCGGAAGACGTCGAACGGATGGAACCGAACGAGGTCGCTCTCCCTGGTGACGCCGTAGATCAGAACGGTGCCGCCGCGGCGGGTCAGCGGCACGCAGATGTCGCCGACGGTCGGCGAGCCGGTGGCCTCCACGACCGCGTCGTATCCGTCGCCGTGCGGTGAGACCGCAAGCAGCGCAGCGATGTTGGCGTCGGGGTCGTCCCGCGAGATCTGCACCACCTGGTCAACGCCCAACCGGGATGCGGTGTCGAGCTTGAACTGGCTCGGGCCTGCGACGGTCACCGAGGAGGCACCACCGGACGCGATGAGCTGGGCGAGCAGCAGCCCGGTTGGACCAGCGCCGAGCACCAGCGCGCTGCCGCCGGGGCGCATCTGCAGCGACTCGAGGCCGTGCATGGCACACGACGTCGGTTCGCTGAACACCGCTGTGTCAGCGGATATCCCCTCGGTCGAGAACACCAGCTTGTGATCCGCGACGGCGTACTCGGCGAAGAAGCCCTGGAAATTGCTGCCGTACCCCAACATGGCGGCGCACTGTCCCAGCCGGCCCGCCAGGCAGTAGGCGCACTGGCCGCAGTACACGTTCGGGTTCACCGTGACCTGCTCGCCGATCCGGAACCGGTCCACGCCGTCGCCGAGTTGATCGACCACACCAACCACCTCGTGGCCGGGGATCAGCGGGAACACCGCGCCGAACTCACCCTCGTGAATGTGCAGGTCCGTTCCGCAGACACCGACCTGGCCGACCTTGATGCGCACCTGTCCCGGTGCAGCCTGGGGCGTGGGGACGTCGGTCACCGACCACGTCTTGGCGGCGTCGTAGTGCACGGCCTTCATGTGCCCGTTTCGTCCTCTTCGTCGAGTCCTTGGGTTCGTCGAGTGAGCTGTTACCTAGATCACTCTGGACCGGGACAGTACGCCAACTCCGTGCGTATGTCACCGGTGTCAGAAAATTGGACACAGAATCTGACATCGGTGACATACTGGCCGCCGACCCGAGGCGAGGAGGAATCGTCGATGGCCACGATGCGCGAAGTCGCGCTGCGGGCAGGCGTGAGCGCCAAGACGGTTTCGCGCGTCGTCAACAACGACCGCTACGTCTCCGCGGACGTCCGCGAACGCGTCGAGCGAGCGATCGACGAACTCCAGTACGTGCCCAACATGCTCGCCGTGACGTTCCGCACCGGCCGCGACGCCGCGATCGGCGTGGCAGTGCCCGGCGTCGCAGACCCGTTCTTCGCCAGCATCATTGACGCCGTCGAGCGCGAAGCCAGCCAGCGCGGGGTCGCGGTCATCGTGACGAGTGTCGGCTGGGAGCCGTCGCACGAGCAACGGTCCATCGAGGCGGTCCTGCACCGGCGGGTGGCGGGCATGATCATCTGCCCGGTCGGCCCCGACATGTCGTTCCTGCGCACGTGGCAGGCGCGCACACCGCTGGTGTTCGTCGACCGCGTGCCCGGTCGGCTGACTGCCGATGCCGTCGTCCAGGACGACGTCGGTGGCGGCCGCGAGGCCACCCAGCACCTGATCTCCCACGGGCACCAGCGCATCGCGTTCGCCGGCGACGAAGCCGTGACCGGCATGCTGCGCCTGCAGGGCTGTCAGCAGGCACTGGCCGACGCCGGCCTGCCGCAGCGCACCGACCTCGTGCACCTCGGCGCCGTGGACATCCCCACGGTGACGGCGGCGCTGCACCGCATGCTCGAAGCACCCGATCCCCCGACGGCAGTGTTCTCATCGAATGCACGTTGCACCGTCTCGTTGGTATCGGCACTGCAGACGTTGCGCCGCAAGGACATTGGCGTCGTCGGCTTCGGTGACTTCCCGACGGCGGCCGCGCTCAACCCCGCGGTCACGGTGATCCACCAGGACGGTGACGCGATGGGGCGCTTCGCTGCGGGCCGGCTGTTCACCCGGCTCGACCAGCCGACTCGTCGGCTGCGGCGGCGCACCGTCCTGCCGGTGTCGCTGGTGACGCGCACGTCATGCGCGATGCCCGGCGAGAAGGTGCACGCCGGACACGGCGAGGTCGTCGACGGCGTCGGCGCATGACCCCGCTGCCGGTGGTGCTGATCTCCGGCGCGCCGGCATCCGGCAAGAGCACGCTGTCGCACCTGGTCGCCCGGGAGCTGCGTGCGGCCGTGATCGACCAGGACGTCGCCACGGCTCCCATGGTCGGGGTGGTGCAGCGCCTGGTGGGCGTCGACGACCTCGACGATCCGCGACTGGTTGAGCTGACCCGGGACGCGCGATACCGCGTTGTGCTCGACCTCGCCGCCGACAACCTCGCCGCAGGTGTACCGGTGGTGCTGGTCGCCCCGTTCACCGCCGAGCGCGCCGAGCCGGCCGCGTGGGCTTCGACGCGGGCTCGGCTGGCTGCCGCGGGCGGCGGGCCCATCCTGGTCTGGCTACGCCTCGAGCCCGCCGAAATGCTGCGCAGGCTCCGCGAGCGAGCCGCCGACCGGGATGCCGAGAAACTCGCCGACGAGGCGGCATACCTCTCCGGTGCGGCGGTGACGGCATGCCAGGCGCCCGTCGTGCCCCATCTCGCGCTCGATGCCACCATGCACCCCGCCGAACTGGCCCGCGCCGTCCTCAGCGCGCTCCCCCGCTAGGTCTTGCCATCGATGGCACAATCCGACAGACGGGCCTATGCCATCGATGGCACTCCTTGGACCTGGAGTGGGAGTGGTGGTGGACAAGAGCATCTTGCGCGACGTCGCCGCGGTCGCCGGGGTCAGCCTGCGCACCGCATCCCGCGTGCTCAACGAGGACCCCAAGGTGGCGGTCGACACCCGCGCCCGCGTGCAGCAGGTGATGCGCGACCTGAAGTACACCCCCGACTCGATGGCGCGCTCACTACGCGCAGGCACCGACACCGCCGTGGCCATGGTCGTCGAGTCGATCGCCGACCCGTTCTTCTCCGCGATGGTCGAAGCCGTCGAGCGGGCCCCGTCGAACAGCGGCAAGTCGGTCCTGGTCGCCTCGACGCACGGGGACGCCGCCCGTGAGCGCGACGTCGTCGAACAGATGCTCTCGCGCCGGGTCTCCGGCATGCTGTTGGCTCCCACTGCCGGCGACCATTCCTGGCTGCGCACCGGCACACCAGTGGTGTTGGTCGATCGCGCTGCCCCCGGTCTCGATGCGGACGTCGTCGGCATCGACGACGAGGCTGCAACGGCCGATGCCGTCAACCACCTCGTCGCACACGGTCACCGGCGGATCGCGTACGTCAGCGACCACCCGCTGGTGCCGACGTCGCGGGCCCGATTGGCCGGGTACCGGCGCGCCATGGCGGCGCACGGGCTCGACGTCGACCCGCGGCTCGTCCATGCCGAGTGCCCCGATCCGTCCTCGGCGGCTGAGGCGACGCGAAACCTGTTGGCGGCCAACGTTGCGCCGACGGCGCTACTGAGCGCGGCTACTCGCTGCTCGCTCGGAGTCGTGCCGACTCTGCATGCCCTCGGCCGAACCGACGTCGCGCTGGTCTGCTTCGGCGGCTTCGCCATGGCCGACCTCCTGCAACCGGGTGTCACGGTCGTCGACCATTCGGCCGAGGCCGTCGGTGCGGCGGCCGCCACGCGGCTTGCCGGGCGGATCGCGCAACCCGACCTGCCCACATCGACACTTCACGTGCCCGTGCGTCTGATTCCGCGCGGCTCCGGGGAGCTGCGGCCGTGATCGCGCGCGACGCCGTCGTGGGCGTCGACCTTGGCACCACGATGTCGAAGGCCTTGTTGCGCACGCCAGATGGCGAGCAGCTGGCGTTGGTCGAGACCCGTACCCCGTGGACGACGACGCCGGACGGCGGCACCGAGCTCGACGCCCAGTGCTTCGTCGAACTCACCGTCGAACTGCTGTGCCGCGCCTACGAGCAGGCCAGTACCGTTGCGCCGCTGCGGATCTCGGCGATCGCCGTGGCAGGGCTTGCCGAAAGTGGTGTGCTGCTCGATGGGGCAGGCAGCCCGAGGACACCCGTAGTCGCGTGGTTCGACCGCCGCGGTGCCCGTCAGATCGAGTCGATGGCCATGCAAGACCGGAACTTCGGGGCCGCCTTCGTGCGAAGGACCGGGCTCCCGCTGGACTGCCAGGCCAGCGTCGCGAAGCTGTTGTGGTTCGTCGACGACGGCCTCGAGCTGACACCGGCGGACCGCTGGCTCAGCGTGCCCGAGTACGTCGTGCACCGGCTCGGCGGCGAACTGGTGCACGAGCCGTCGCTGGCCTCCCGAACCGGCCTCCTCGACCAGGCGACCGGCGCACCCTGGACCGAAGGTGCCGCCTACCTCGGCCTGCCGCCGACGCTGCTGCCGGTGCGCCAGCCATACGGCGAGAGCGTTGGCATGCTGGCGCACAACGGATTACCGGTCGGCATGCAGGATGCCGCGCTCGTCGTCGGCGGGCACGACCACGCCGTGGCGGCCATCGGTGTCGGCGCCACGGGCCCCGATGAACTGTTCAACTCCACGGGGACCGCTGACGTCGTCGTGCGGTCGCTGCCCGGTGCGCTCACCGACGGGCAGCGCGAACACCTCGTCGGAAACGGCATCTCGGTCGGCATGCACGTACTGCCGGGCACCAGCGCGCTCATCGGCGGCGTCCGCGGCGGTCTACTGCTGCGCAGGGTGCTCGCACTGCTTGGCAAGGCCACGGCGGCAGAGCGGGACGCACTCGACGAGGCGGCGCTGGCGGTCGCGTCGCTGCCTGCCGGCCTCGACGTCTCGGGAGCAGGACCGACGGGCGACGACGTGGTTCTGCGGGTGCGCGACGGCGCCGATCCCGCCACCATCTGGGCTGCGGCCACGCGCTACACCGCGCGCGAGACCAAGGCCCTGATCGACCTGATGGAAGCCGTGGTCGGTCCCCACTCGCGGGCGGTCGCCAGCGGCGGCTGGACCCGAATGGCGAGCGTGCGGACGGCGAAGTCCGCGGTGATCGACCACCTGACGTTCTCCGAGTCAACCGAGCCCGGCGTTGCCGGTGCCGCCCTGCTGGCCCAACGGGCCATCGTCCCAAGCCCCGTCTAGAAGGAGCGAAATGTCCACCCAGTCCACCACCCAACCCGTGCGCACACTTGCCGACATCGCCGAGGACGGCGTGTTCTCGATCATCGCGATGGATCAGCGAAACACGTTGCGCCGCATGTTCAGTGCGGTCGGCATCGAGGCGGGAGACGAAGACCTGGTGACGGCGAAGACCGACGTCGCCCGCGTCCTCACCCCACTGGCGAGCGGCATCCTGTTCGACCCGACCTACGGCGTCCCCGCGGTCACCGGCACTGGGGCACTCGCCGCGTCCTGCGGTCTGCTGGTGGCCTCGGAGCCGGCCGAGCGTGGCAAGTTCGGCGTGGAGCCGATCACGCGGCGCGACCCGGCGCTGGACTCGCAGTGGGTGCTGTCGCAGGGCGGTGACGCAAACAAGTTCTTCGCCCAGTTGCGCGCCGATCGCCCCGCCCCCGCAGCGGGTGAACCCGATCTCGTCGAGCAGTGTCTGCAGGCCGTGCGCGACGTCGTCGAAGACTGCAAGCAGGTCGGCATCCCATCGGTGATCGAGAACCTGGTGTACCCGCTCGATGGTGAAGACCTGTCGGGCAGGCGCCGCGAGGATGCCGTCATCGAGGCGGCACGCGCGCTCAACGAGATCGACTGCGACCTGCTGAAGCTCGAGTACCCCGGGTCTCCCGAGGGCTGCCGCAGGCTTGCCGAGGTGCTCGACCGGCCGTGGGCAGTGCTGTCGGCGGGCGTCCCGTTCGACGACTTCACCAAGGTGCTGCAGATCGCCTTCGACGAGGGCGGCGCCTCGGGATTCATCGCGGGCCGCTCGGTATGGCGCGAATCGCTGCAACTGTCGGGTTCCGAACGCGAGCAATTCCTCCTCGACGTAGCCCGGCCGCGCCTCGAGCGCCTCATCGCGGTGGCCACCGATCGCGCCCGCCCGTGGACCGAGTTCGCGGGAGGGTAAGCGGGCCTCTCAGCGCCGGTGGTCGCGCACGGCTGCCGCGCTCGCCTGGTCGCCAACCCCCTGCAGTCCCTCGATCACGCCGTCGATGTCGGCGTCCGGGCGGTTCTGGCTGAGCTTGAACTTCGCCTCGATGCTGGTGATGGCGATCTCCACACCGACGATCGCCCGCAACTGCCCGAGGAAGTACTTCTCGGGCGCGTCGTCGACGGACCACGGCGTCGGCCTGCCTGCCTCGTGCAGATCGGTGAGGCGTCGCACCAGGTCGGCGAGCCAGTCCACGTCGTCGTGGATGGACAGCGCGCCGTGGACGTGGGCCGTCATGTAGTTCCACGTCGGCACCACGCGGCCGTGCTCGGACTTGGACGGGTACCAGGACGGGCTGATGTAGCTGTCGGGTCCGCGGACGATGACCAGGGCGTCACCGAGAACCGGCTGCTTCCAGTGATCGTTGTTGCGGGCGAAGTGCCCGAGCAGGACCCTGCGCTCCCGGTCGTACAGGAACGGCAGCATCGTGGCCCGCAACCCGTCCGGGGTGGCGGTGATCAGATCGGCTGCGCCGTTACGGGTGAGCAACTCGTCGACGGCTGCCTCGTCGGCGGCGAAGTGGGACGGGACGTACATGTGGAGATCCTTGTCGCGGTCGTCCTTG
>JAOPVF010000050.1 GCA_025963195.1 Mycobacterium sp.
CGCGGACCACGGCTCGGCCCATCTCGACCAGCGACGGCCGAAGCGCGTCGAGCGCGCTGACGTCGAATTCCGTTGCGGTGTACAGACCGCCAGCGGCGATCGCGCCGGGTGGCGGGAGCATCCGGTAGCACCCGACGAGTTCACCGGAGGTGTCCTCGCGCACGAGCAGGTGGTCGCAGAACTCGTCGAAGCGGTCGGCGTCACGACCGCAGGAGTCGCCCTTGAGCTCGAAACCCGGTTCTGAGGTGAACACCTGGTGACGCAGTCGCTGCGCGGCGTCGACGAGCTCTGGATCGGTGGACAACAGCAAGGTGTAGCGCGGCCCGGTCACGTCCGAGGCGGCGGCGTCGGTTTCATCTGCGGCTATGAGTACGGATGCAGTGCTCATGAGGTGCACGCTCGCGGAGTCGTCGGGCCTGATGGCAATCAGGGCGTGACGTGTTCGTGCACTCTGGGTGACGAGTTGCCCTCGAACCGACCCCGGAAAATGCGGCTTCGGCGCGATTGCGCGTGGTCAGCGACCGCTAGCGCGCCGAAATCGCCCGGTCGGGGGGCCCTGGCTCGTACCCGTCGATCGCCTCGACCTTGCCCGCCGACGCGCTCTGAGGGTCGAATTCGTAGCCAACCCACTCGCGGGCCAGCCGCCGAGCCAGCTCCAGGCCCACGACCCGTTGCCCGAAGCACAGCACCTGGGCGTTGTTCGAGAGCACCGACCTCTCCACGGAGAAGCTGTCGTGTGCGGTGACGGCACGGATTCCAGGAACCTTGTTGGCGCTGATCGCCACGCCCAGGCCAGTGCCGCACACCAGCAGCGCCCGGTCGGCCTTGCCCTCGGCGACCAGGCGAGCGGCCGCGACGGCGATGTGCGGATAGGCGGTGTGCTCGTCGACGCCGACACCGACGTCGGTGACCTCCCCGACGCGGTCATCGGCCAACAGATCTCCCTTGAGGGTTTCCTTGTACTCGTATCCGGCGTCGTCGCAACCGACGACGATGCGCAGTGGGGTCATGACACGTCTCCCTTCGTGGTCAGGACGAAGCAGTCCGCGACGGTGTTGGCGCACATCGCCAGCGACGTGGCGCCCGCATCGACGGTGCCGATGCTGCGCTCGGCCAGCGGGCGCGCCCGACCGACCTTGGGCCGCAGTTCCGCCGTGGCCTTGGCGGCATCGGTGGCGACGTCGGCGGCGGCGCGCCACGCCTGCTGCCACGGTTCACCCGCCTCGACGCGGCGCTGCAACTCGTCGACGAACGGCAGCAGCGCATCGAGCATGGTCTTGTCCCCCGGCGCAGCGCCGCCGAGCCGGACCAGGGCGTCGTACCCGTCGCGCATGCCTGCGCCGACCGCATCCGAGCTCGGCCGCCCGGTGTCGCCGAGCCGCGCGCCCAGTGCGCTGAGCAGAGCACCCCACAGCACGCCGGAGGTGCCGCCTGCCTTCGCCGCCCACTCCTTGCCTGCGGCGGTCAGTACCGAACCCTGTCCTGCGCCGTCCTGCACCGCTTTTGCCGCGGCGTCGCGGGCCGCCGAGGACCCCTTGACCATGCCGCGGCCGTGGTCGCCGTCACCGGCGACGGCGTCGATGCGGCCCAGTTCGTCTTCGGCGTCGGCCAGCATCGCGGCCATCGCCTCCAGGGCCCTGGCGACGAGCGCTCCGCCGGAGCGGCCGTCGTCGTCGGCGAGTTCGGCCAGATGTGGGGTGGCGACGGCTGCGTCGACGGTGGCGTCGGTGCGTCGCTCACCCGAATCGGACGTGGCCGCAACGCCCTTGCGGTAGGCCGGGGTGTCCGCCGGTGCGGTCCAATACCTCTCGAGTTCGTCGTCGAGCCACATCACGGTCAGCGAGCAGCCGGCCATGTCGAGGCTGGTGACCAGTTCGCCGACCTCGGGCTCGACGATCTCGTAGCCCCGCTCGCGGAGCAGCCGCGCCATCGTGCCCCACACCACGAACAGCTCCTCGTACTTGGTGCGGCCAAGTCCGTTGAGGATCACCGCGATTCGCCGAGAGTCGGTGGCTGGCCGGTCATCGAGCACGCCGTCGACCAGGGTCGCCGCAAGATCGGCTGCCGTCGGCATCGGCACGTCGGCCACCCCCGGCTCGCCGTGGATGCCGAGGCCGACGCCCATCTGCTTGTCGGGGACGGTGAACAACGGATCGTCGGCGCCTGGCAGGGTGCAGCCGTCGAACGCGACGCCAAGGGTCCGGGTGGCCGCGTTGGCGGCCTCTGCGACGCGGATGACACCCGCAAGGTCGAGCCCATCCTCCGCGGCGGCGGATGCGCACTTGAAGACGGTGAAATCACCTGCGATGCCTCGGCGTTTGGCCTCCTCGCCCTTGGGTGCACTGGCGATGTCGTCGGTGACGGCGAAGTAGTGCGCGTCGATGCCCTCGCTGCGCAACTGGGTGACGGCAAGCCCGAAGTTCATCACGTCGCCGGCGTAGTTACCGGTGGTGAGCAGTACGCCGGCGTCGCCGTGTGCGGCGCGCGCCACCGAGGCGGCCTCCTCGGCCGACGGTGAGGTGAAGATGTTGCCGACCACCGCGCCGTCGGCGAAGCCGGAGCCGACGGTCCCGCAGAACGCCGGGTAGTGCCCGGACCCGCCACCGATCACCACGGCCACCTTGCCAGGCGCGGTCTCGTGCGCCCTGACCACTCCGCCGGGTACCCCGACGACGTAGGACGCGTTGGCGTCGAGGAATCCGGCGAGCATGTCCTCGGTGAACCGGGCCGGATCGTCGTACAGCTTGGTCATCGGAGTCGCTCCCCCGTGTCGGTGTCGAACAGGTACACGCGCTCGGGCGGAGCGTTCACCACGACCTTCTGTTCGGGCTCGTAGCTTTCCTGGCCGGGCGTTTGGACGACGATGCCCTCCTCTACCCCGGACACCGTGCTGGTGGCCAGGCCGAACTCGAGCAGGTGCTCGAAATAGGCGACGGTGGAACGGATTCCAGGCCCGTCTCCGGTGGACAGCGTGCAGTCTTGCGGGCGGATCCCGACCGTGACGCGGGTGCCGTCGGCGATACCACTGGCCGCGGTCTCCAGAGCGTCTGCGCCCGAGCCGATCTCGACGCGCAGCCGGCCATTGACGGCCCGGACGGTGCCGCGCAGCACGTTGATCTGCGGCTCGCCGACGAACTGCGCAACGAACAGGTTCGCCGGGTCGTCGAACACCTCGTCGGGGGTACCGAATTGTTGCACCACCCCGGCGTCCATCACCGCGAGGCGATCGGCCAGCGACAGCGCCTCGACCTGGTCGTGGGTGACGACGATGGTGGTGTAGCCGAATTCGCGCTGCAGCACCTTCAGTTCGCGACGGACCCGCTGGCGCGCAGACGCGTCGAGGTGACTCAACGGCTCGTCGAGGAGCAGCACCGGCGGGTTCCTGACCAGTGCCCGCGCCAGTGCGACGCGCTGCTTCTGACCGCTGGACAAGCTGGCGGGCCGCAGCTCCAGCAGGTCGTCCATCTCCAGTCGTTGGCTGATCGACGCGACCATCTGCTCGGCGCCCTTCACCTTGCGGGCCTTCAGGCCGTACAGCAGGTTTTCGCGGACCGACAGCGGCGGGTACAGCGCATAGCTCTCGAAGCCGACGCCGATGCCGCGCTTGGACGCCGGCAGCTGCGAGATCTCGCGGTCACCGATCCGGATGGAACCGCTGGTGACGGTCTCCAACCCGGCGATCATGCGCAGCGTCGTGGTCTTGCCGCAGCCGGACGGGCCGAGAAGCGCGACCAACTCACCCGCTTCGATCGCCAGGTCGATGCCCTTGACGGCGGTGACGCTCTCCCTTCCGCGGGAGGCGTAGGTCTTGACCAGATCGGTCAGCGCCAGGCTCTGCGCCGTGGTGGTCTTCGGGGATTCCATCGTGGCAGTCACCGTGCAGCCTCCAAGCTCCGGTTATCGGTACCCAGTCGTGCGGTGTCACCATCGCCTGGGCCAAAGACGTGAACGTCGTTGTCGGCGAACGTCATCGACACCCGGCAGCCCTCATCGACGCCTTCGCGGCCCGACGCCAGCACGATGAGCTGCTCACCACCGACGTCCACCGTCAGCTCGATGTTGCGGCCGAGGCGCTCGGCCAACCGCACGGTGCCACCCAGCCGTGCCGATGCCGACTCCGCGACGACGTGAATGTCGCAGGGCCGCACTCCCACCCGTACCCGGTCACCGGCCCTGACGTCTACCCCGGAGGGCACCGGCACGTCGAACGAGCCGTCGCCCAACCGGATCCGGCCGACGTCGACGAGGCCATCGATGATGTTGATCTCGGGCTGCCCGAGGGCGCGCGCGACGAACGTATCCGCAGGCCGGCGCCAGATCTCCTCTGGCGTACCGATCTGCACCAGCGAGCCTTCTCGCAGGACGGCAATGCGGTCCCCGAGTGCCAGCGCCTCCTGGTAGTCGTGGGTGACGTAGACCGTCGTGGTCTTCGACATGGCCCCGAGTTGTTTGAGTTCGGCCCGCATCGCCGCTCGCAGCTTCGCGTCCAGGTGGCTCAGCGGTTCGTCGAGCAGATAGACGTCCGCGGGCCGCACCAGCACGCGGCCAAGGGCCACCCGCTGCCTCTGCCCGTTGGACAGTTCCCGCGGAAAGCGCTTGAGCAGAGTGTTGATTCCGAGCGTCGTGGTCACCTGGTCGATGCGCTCGGCGCGTTGCGCGTCGGTGTACTTGCCGGTGCGGCCGGACTTCAGCGGAGACGCCAGGTTCTCGCTGACGGTCTTCTGCGGGTAGAGCGCGTAACTCTCGAACGCCATGGCGACGTTGCGGTGATACGGCTCGACCTGGGTGACGTCGTTGCCTCCGATCGTCACGGTGCCCGCATCGACGTCGACGAGGCCTGCGATCGACTTCAGCGTCGTCGTCTTGCCTGCGCCACTGGGGCCCAGGATGACGAAGAACTCGCCGTCGGCGATCTCGAGCGAGAGGTCCTGTACGGCCCTGGTCTTTCCGAAGGACTTGGACATGCCCTTGAGCGATACGGTGGCCATCAGGCCTTCACCGCCCCGAACGACAGGCCCCGCACCAGGTATCTCTGGATGGTGAGGGCGAGGATCAGGGGTGGCAGGGCCGCGATGATCGCCGCGGCAGCCGTCAGGTTGTAGTACGCCTGCCCGCCGCCGCCGAGGAACTTGGTGATGGCGACGGTGACCGTGCCCGCGTTGCTGTCGGCCAGGATCAGTGGGAACACGTAGTTGTTCCATGCGAAGATGAACGCCAGCAGCGCAGCGGCCGCGATGCCGGGACGCACGATCGGCAGCGCGACCATGGCGAATGCCCGCGTCCTGGTGTAGCCGTCGAGCAGCGCCGCCTGCTCCAGATCGGCGGGCAGGTCCTCGAAGTAGGACCGCAGGATCCACACCACCAGCGGCATGGTGACCAGCTGCAACACCCAGATCATGCCGACCTTGGTGTCGAACAACCCGATCTGGTTGTAGATCACGAACAGCGGGACGATGACCATCAGCTCCGGCGCAAACCGGAACGACAACATCTGGAACATCAAGTCGTTGCTGCCCTTGTACTTCCAGCGGCCGGCCGCGTACGCCGCGGGAATGCCGATGACCAGTGAGACGATTACCGCGCCACCGCAGTTGAGCAGGCTGGTCAGCAGCGCGGTCTTGAAATCGACGCTGGTCATCCGGGTGCCCTTGTCCGACAGCACGGTGGCGAAGTTGGACCAGCTGGGGCTGAACTGGAAGTAGGTGGTGGTCTGCTCCTCGGCGTTCTTCAGCGCCAGGATCACCATCCACGCGATGGGGAACAGCGAGAAGATGAACCAGCCGATCAGGCCGAGGTCCGCGACGATCGACCCGACGCC
>JAOPVF010000064.1 GCA_025963195.1 Mycobacterium sp.
CTCCGATAGCGGAGTGGGCTCGGTGGCGATTGTAGAAGTGGAGCCAGTCCGGTAGCGCGGTATCGCGTTCTTCGGTGGATTGGTAGAGGCGGGCGTAGGCCCAACCGTCGGCCAGGGTGCGGTGGAATCGTTCGATCTTGCCGTTGGTCTGCGGCCGGTACGGGCGGGTTCGCTTCGGGGTGATGCGCAGTTCGGTGCAGGCGTCGCGCCAGGCATAGGAGCGGTAGGCCGATCCGTTGTCGGAGAGGGCTCGCTCGACGGTGACGCCGTGCTCGGCGAACCACGCCACTGCGCGCTGCAGCACGGCGATCGCGGTGGCGGCCGTCTCATCGGTGCAGATCTCGGCGTAGGCCATCCGGGAGTGATCGTCAATCACGGTGTGTACGAATGCTATTCCGATTCTAGGTCGATACCGTGCCGATTGACCGCCGCGCTCACCGGTGCGATGGCCCGTAGCGATGGCATTGCGTTTGCCTTGTTCTCGACTCAAGAACTTGTGACCGCCGCCGTCGGGGATGTTGGCGAACTTGGTGACATCGACATGGATCAGCGAACCGGGGTGGTCATGCTCGTAGCGCCGCAGCGGTTCCCCGGTGACGCGATCGATATAGGACAGCCGGTTGATCCGGCACCGGGTCAGCACTGCGTGCACGGTCGAGGCCGCCATGCCAAGTTGGCCGGCTATCTGGACCGGGCCCAGCCGCTTGCGCCACCGCAACTTCACGATTCGCCGCATCACCTGCAGGCTGGTCTTGGTGGGGCTGACGTGCGGGCGTGAGCTGCGGTCGGCCATCCCGGCGGGGCCCTCTGCGCGGAACCGATCGGCCCACTTCTTGGCGGTGCGCGGGGCGACCATGAACATCTTGGCCGCGGCAGCGTAGGTCCAGCCGGACTCGACGACGAGGCGAGCGAGCCTCAATCGAGCGCGCGGAGTCAGAGCAGCGTTAGCGTGGGACACGAAGGCCTCCTGGTTGGTGAAGCGGTTCCTAGACAGCTCCACTTCACAACCGGAGGCCTTCCCTGTCACACAGGCTCACCGATAACGGGAGGAACAACCTCCCCGGACATCACAGCTAGTCCTGCCTATGCCGGCATTTGGTGCCGCGGAACGATCATCACGGGCACCGGGGCGTGGCGCAGGATCTTCGAGGCGGCCGAGCCGAGGAATACCTGAGCCGCCTGTCCGGCTGCCCCCGATCCGAGCAGCAGCATGTCGCCGGCTTCCCAGGGAACATCTTCCACGGCCTCGCGCCAATCGTGGCCGGTGCCGACCACGACGTCTACGTCGGGAACCGACATGCGGTCGCGAACTGCGTTGAGCTGCTTGGCGATATCGTCGAAGGTCCTGCGCGACCACTGTTGGATGACAAGGTCCTCCGCCGAGGATTCGATCGAGCCGCCGAACATCCTCACCGGCCGCACCGTGAACGACACGATCCGCAATTGCACTGGCCACTGGGTGGCCAGCTCGGCGGCCGCGGGGATGAGGCCGTTGATGTCGGCTTCGCCGCCGTATGCGGCGGTCAGCCGGCGTATCGGGTCGGGCCCCAGCGGGTAGCCGCGCGGAGCGATCGCGACGGGCACTGCCGCGGTATGGACCAGCCGTTCGGTCACACTGCCCAAAGCCACCCGGCCCAGCAGCCCGGAAGACGACGACCCGACGACGACAATACGGGCGTGGTGAGCGGCAGCGAGTTCGAGCAAACCTGTTGGAATAGAGGTGGATTGGTGAACGACCGTGGGGATGTCGAGATCCCCCGGCAGTTGGCTGACCACTCTGTCGAGTGAACACGACGCCTGCGACGTGACATGGCGCAGGTACTCCTGCTCAACGGGGTCGTCTTTCGCCGGCCACGGCCGCTCCACGATCGCCGCGGCCACCACCTTGTCGCCGGTCCACCGCGATATCTGCGCCGCCAGGTTCAGCGGCGCAGCACCCTGCCGGCTCGAGCTGAATCCAGCGACGATGGTCATCGAGCGGATGCCTCAGCCGATACCCGGGACACGACGTGCGTCACCGGGATTCTGTGCTCGGCCCGGGCGCGGTCCACGACGTCGAAGCGATGCCACACCGACTCTTCGGGCGGCAGCGTCGAGATTACGATCTGATCGGGATGGAACGAATCGACGGCGGCGGAAAGCGCGCGCAGCGGCCGATAGTCACCCAAGGTGCCGTCGGCGTCGAGATTTTCGGAGCGCAGAGTTAACAGGGTGTCCTCCAGCCGCTGCTGGGCGATCTCCCTGGTCGCTTCCGCGACGTCGAGCGGACCATGAGTGGCGGCGGTTCCCGTTTCGATCGGGCTGGCCGGGACAACCACGAAGTAGGTGGCCGACCGATCCGCACCGATGCGGCGCAGCTCGTCGCGAAGTTCCTCGGACCCCACGGTCTGATTGGCCAGCACGAGCACCCGGTGAGGTCGTGTCGTCGCCGCAACCCCGGCCACGACGGGACGACGACTCACGAACCACTTGTTCGCCAGGTACAGCACGATGACCACGGCCCACGACAGCAGGCTCAACACCAGCTGCGACCGCACATCCGCCTGGATGCCCATCTGCACCAGGATCGCGACGATCGCGACCGCGGTGATGATCGACAACACCGGGAACAGCCACATCTTGACCCGTAGCTGGGAGTCCGGGGTTCGGCGGCGCAGCACGATCTCCGAGACGGCGATGAGCAGGTAAACGAACAGGATGATCGCTCCGCTGGAGTTCAGCAGGAACGCGAAAATGGTGTCCGGCGAAACGGCCGCGGCAATGACACACAGAAAGCCGACCACCGACGATGCCAGTATCGCGGCGGCCGGCACCCCACGGCGGGTCACCGCGACCAGCTGCGCCGGTGCCTCCCGGCGCGCGGCCAGCACGAACAGCATCCGGGAGGCGGTGTACATCCCCGAGTTCAGACAGCTCAGCACCGCCGTCAACACCACGGCGTTCATGATGTGGTCGGCGTAGGGAATCCCCATTTTCGTGAACGCGGAGACAAACGGGGACGCGCCCGCTTGCTCGTCGTTCCACGGCAGGATCACTGCCAGCAGGAACACCGAGCCGACGAAAAACACCGCGATCCGCAGGATCACCGAGTTGGCGGCCTTCGCCACCGCCCGCTCCGGATCCGCCGATTCCGCGGCCGCGATCGTCGCGATCTCGGCGCCCACCATGGAGAAGATCACCGTGACCACGCCGACGGTTATCGCAAGGACGCCCAGTGGGAAGAACCCGCCATGGGCCCATAGGTTGGAGAAATCCAGCGACTTGTCCGGCCACAAGCCCAGCACGAACAGCGAACCTAGGCCGATGAATACGACGATTGCGGCCACCTTGATTCCGGCGAACCAGAACTCGAACTCGCCGAAGGACGACACCGAGAACAGGTTGGTCCCGGTCATCAAGATCAGCAGGACCAACGCAGACAACCACAGCGGGATGTCGACCCAGTACTGGATGATCTTCGCGCCCGCGATCGCCTCGAAGCCGACCACGATCACCCAGAAGTACCAGTACAGCCAGCCGACCGAGAAGCCGGCCCAGTTGCCCAGCGCGTTGCGGGCATAGTCCGCGAATGATCCGGTCGACGGGTTGGCCACGGCCATCTCGGCCAGCATCCGCATGACCATGATGATCAGCACGCCGGCCAGAGCGTAGGTGATGAACGACCCCGGCCCGGTGCCTTTTATGACGACGCCGGAGCCGACGAACAGGCCCGCACCGATCACACCGCCGATAGCGATCATCGTAAGCTGCCGCTGATTTAGCGCCTTCTTTAAGGTTGGTGTAGCGCTCATGGCATCCCTCCGATACTCACTGCAAATATCATCGCGCTGCAAATATCATCGCGCCTTTCGAATGGGTTTATTGTTGGATTCACCCGTGCAACAGCCGCGAATCGCGTCGCAGACCCCGCTTGAACCCACGCAATGGTTCCTGTTGACGACGGTTGAAGACCCGGCCAGTCGCGACGGTTGAAAAGTAGGCCACCCAATCAGATTGGATGGGTGATCTCCTTGGAAGACTGGGCCTTGATCCGGCATCTTCACCGCAGCGAGGGTTTGTCGCAGCGGGCCATCGCACG
>JAOPVF010000096.1 GCA_025963195.1 Mycobacterium sp.
TACTCGCGACGCGACGAGGGCACCTTCGCCGTCGCCGACGACGAGTCGCTGGCCGACGTCATCGCCGAGTTCGAGCGCGCAAGCCAGCGATCACGCGAGATCGCATCCCGCTTCGACCTCGACGACACCAAGGACAATCCCCGCCAGGGAGTCGTCAGCATGCGCTGGACCCTGCTCCTGATGATCCAAGAGTTCGCCAGGCACGCCGGTCACGGGGACATCCTCCGCGAGCAGATCGACGCGCCCAGCTGAACCTCGCGCCGCTCAGTCGATCTGAGCCGTGTCGGCGTCCTTGAACTCCATCACCGGGGGCTTGCGGGTGAAGCCACGCGTGACGACCCCGAGAATCACCACACCGACTGCGACCCAGATGAATCCGGCCACGAACGTGGTCTCCGACAGGCTCGTCCACAACCACACCGTGAGGAGCAGGCCGATGGCTGGGGCGACGAGGTACTTCACGGCGCCCGCCGCTGTGCGCTCGTGGCCTCTGACGAAGTAGTGCGAGATCACCGAGGCGTTGACACAGCTGAACGCGACCAAGGCGCCGAAGCTGATCACCGACGCCACGGTGTCGAGCGGCAGAAGTATTGCGCCGAGTGCGCCCACGACGCCGACGATGATGACGGACAAGTACGGCGTGCGCAGCCGCGGGTGGATGAGCGCGAACACGGAACGGGGGAGTTGGCCGTCGCGGCCCATGGCGAACAGGATCCGGGCGACCGAGGCCTGGGAGGTGATTCCGGATGCGAAGCTACCGGCCACGTATGCGGCTGCGAAGAACGTGAAGAGCGCACCCCCACCCGCGCGCAGCATGACGTCCTTGGCCGCCGAGTCGGCATCGGTGAAGTTCGCGAAGTCGGGAAACACGAGCGTGGCGACGTAGGCAGTCACGATGAACAGCAGCCCGCCGACGATCGTGGTCAAGATGATCGCCTTCGGGATGCTGCGGGTGGGGTCCTTGGCTTCTTCGGACAGCGTCGACACCGCGTCGAAGCCGAGGAATGCCAGCGCCAGGATTGCCGCCCCAGCCATGAGCGTCCCGATGCCCGCAGTCTGCGAGAAGAACGGGGCAAGCGGGCTGACGGTCGTGCCGTGACCCGCGACATAGCGCAATCCAAAGCCGACGAACACCACCACGAAGATGACCTGTATGGCGATCAATGCGAAGTTGGCTCCCGCGACCATCCGGATGCCGATCACGTTGAGTGCGGTGATGATGACCATCGATCCGATGACCCAGACCCACACCGGGACGGCCGGCATCGCGGCATTGAGATAGATCCCGATCATCAGGAAGTTCAGGAGCGGCAGGACCAGGTAGTCCAGCAGCAGCGTCCACCCGGTCATGAAGCCAAAGTGGGTCCCGAAGGTGCGTTGGGTGTAGGTGTAGGCGCTGCCGGCAGCGGGATATGCACGGCCCATGTTTGCGTAGCTGTAGGCGGTGAACAGCATCGCGATCGTCGTCACCAGATACGCACCGGGAAGATGACCGTTGGTGGTCTCGGTAGCGATTCCGTACGTCGTGAACACAGCCAGGGGCAGCATGTAGGCGACCCCGAACAGAGTCAGGGCGCCGACGCCAAGGGTTCGGTTCAGGGTCGGTGCTGCAATTACTGGTGACGATGAGAGGGACGATGCCATGCGAATCCTTCTGACTAGTGTGCAGATCACAGTTGGGAAAGCGCTATCCCGAAGATACTCTGCGGCCGCGCATGCGCAAGTCTTTTCGTACTATGGGTTTCGCGACTTCATGCGGTCAGACCGGTCCGCTGCATGTCAAAACCTGTATTGACATTTGGAAAGCGCTATCCAAGACTGGCAGGACATCCCAGTACAAGGAGTGTGAATGTGACCGCCTCGACCGTCGCCCGCCAGTTCCGAGACCCGCGGGTTCACCGCGCTCTGGCATCACCGAAGCCCGACGAGATGGCAGCCGTCCGTGCCGTCCTGACGCGGGCGGGGCTGCTTGGAGAACACGCGCGGGTGGCCTACTTCGGGCTCTACGAGCCGGACAAGCACGAACTGCTCAACTCCGTCGAGTCCGGCGAACCGGCTGACCGTTGCTTCCGGGTAATGGTGTTGGACACCTCGAGTGGCGACGAATACGACATCGTGGCGTGTCCTGCGCAGGATCGCATCGTCTCCGCCGACAAGCACGATACGAGCAATGGCCGGATCCCGGTCTTGCTCAGCGAGATGATCATGGTCGAGGAGATCGTCCACGCCGACGAGCGGTGGCTGGCGGCGATGGCCAAGCGCGGCCTCACCGATCCGTCCGTTTTGCGCGTGCAACCGCTGTCGGCTGGGGTATCGGCCACGCCCGACGAGAATGGCCGACGACTGCAGCGTTGCTTCACCTTCATCCAGGACCACTCGGACGACCTGCCATGGGCGCACCCGGTGGACGGCGTGACGGCCGTCGTCGACGTCGTCACCCGTGAGGTGATCTCGGTGATCGACTACGTCGAACTCGACGTGCCCACCGAGGCGGGCAACTTCCACCTCGACTCGTACAACCCGCCGCCACGCACCGGCTTCCAGCCCATCGACGTCATCCAGGCACAGGGACCGAGTTTCACCGTCGACCGCGAGACCAATGTCATCGAATGGCTCGGCTGGAAGCTGCAGTTGAGCTTCGACGCCCGTGAGGGTCTCATCATCCGCAACGCGACGATCGCCGACCGTGGCGAGGATCGCTCCGTGCTCTACCGCGGGTCCATCTCCGAAATGGTGGTGCCGTACGGAGATCCGAGCGCCCAGCGATCGTTCCAGAACTTCTTCGACGGCGGCGAATTCCTGCTCGGGCAATGCGCCAATGCCCTGGAACTGGGCTGCGACTGTCTTGGCGAGATCACATACCTGGATGCGCACGTCATGGCCGAGGACGCCAGCGTGGTGACGATCCCGCAGGCGATCTGCATTCACGAGGAGGATGACGGCGTGCTGTGGAAGCACACGTCGAACTTCACTCGTACGACGTCGATCCGGCGCAAACGCAAGTTGGTCGTCTCGTTCTTCGTCACGGTCGGCAACTACGACTACGGCTTCTACTGGTACTTCTCCCTCGATGGGACAATCGAATTGGAGGTCAAAGCCACCGGAGTCGTCTTCACCTCGGCACTACCCGTCACCGACGGAAG
>JAOPVF010000467.1 GCA_025963195.1 Mycobacterium sp.
GAAGCGAAGAGGAAATGACTGCAACCGCAGAGAAGACCGCAGGCCGGGTCGTCCGCATCACGGGCCCCGTCGTCGACATCGAGTTCCCGCGCGGGTCCGTGCCGGAGCTGTTCAACGCCCTGCACGCGGACATCACCTATAAGGAGATGGCCAAGACCCTGACCCTCGAGGTCGCCCAGCACCTCGGTGACAACCTGGTGCGCACCATCTCGATGCAGCCCACCGACGGCCTGGTCCGCGGCGTCGAGGTGACCGACACCGGAAAGTCGATCTCGGTGCCGGTCGGCGACGGCGTCAAGGGGCACGTGTTCAACGCCCTCGGCGACTGCTTGGACGAGCCCGGCTACGGCAAGGACTTCGACCACTGGTCGATCCACCGCAAGCCGCCGCCGTTCTCCGAGCTCGAGCCCCGGACCGAGATGCTGGAGACCGGCCTCAAGGTCGTCGACCTGCTGACCCCGTACGTGCGTGGCGGCAAGATCGCGCTGTTCGGTGGTGCCGGCGTGGGCAAGACGGTGCTCATCCAGGAGATGATCAACCGCATCGCCAGAAACTTCGGTGGCACTTCGGTGTTCGCCGGCGTGGGGGAGCGCACCCGCGAGGGCAACGACCTGTGGGTCGAGCTTGCGGACGCCAACGTGCTCAAGGACACCGCGTTGGTGTTCGGTCAGATGGACGAGCCGCCAGGCACCCGTATGCGCGTCGCGCTGTCGGCGCTGACCATGGCGGAGTACTTCCGCGATGAGCAGAACCAGGACGTGTTGTTGTTCATCGACAACATCTTCCGATTCACGCAGGCCGGCTCGGAGGTCTCGACGCTGCTCGGCCGCATGCCGTCAGCGGTGGGCTACCAGCCGACGCTGGCCGACGAGATGGGCGAGCTGCAGGAGCGCATCACCTCGACCCGTGGTCACTCCATCACCTCGATGCAGGCGGTTTACGTGCCCGCCGACGACTACACCGACCCGGCGCCCGCGACCACGTTCGCGCACCTCGACGCCACCACGGAGCTGTCCCGCGCGGTGTTCTCGAAGGGCATCTTCCCTGCGGTGGACCCGCTGGCGTCCAGCTCGACGATCCTGCACCCCAGCGTGGTCGGCGACGAGCACTACCGAGTGGCGCAGGAGATCATCCGAATCCTGCAGCGGTACAAGGACCTTCAGGACATCATCGCCATCCTCGGTGTCGACGAACTGTCGGAGGAGGACAAGCAGCTGGTGTACCGGGCGCGTCGCATCGAGCGCTTCTTGAGCCAGAACATGATGGCGGCCGAGCAGTTCACCGGCCAGCCCGGTTCGACGGTGCCGCTGAAGGAGACCGTCGAGGCCTTCGACAAGCTGGCCAAGGGTGATTTCGACCACCTGCCCGAGCAGGCGTTCTTCCTCATCGGTGGCCTCGAGGATCTGGCCAAGAAGGCCGAGAGCCTCGGCGCCAAGCTGTGATCGGTCCCCGAGCTCGAAAGGTGGTGTGCGATGGCTGAACTTCACGTCGAGATCGTTGCCGTCGAGCGTGAGTTGTGGTCGGGTGACGCGACGTTCGTGTTCACCCGTACCACCGCGGGCGAGATCGGCATCCTGCCTCGACACATTCCCTTGGTGGCGCAGCTCGTCGACGACGCGATGGTGCGCGTCGAGCGCGACGGCGAGGACGACCTCCGCATCGCCGTCGACGGCGGATTCCTGTCGGTGACCGATGAGGCCGTTCGAATCCTGGTGGAGAACGCGGAGTTGGAGTCGGAGATCGACGCGGATTCTGCCAAGCAGGACGCCGAGTCGGATGACGAGCGGACAGCGGCATGGGGCCGGGCGCGGTTGCGCGCCCTAGGCCAGATCGACTGATAGCCGATGAGCGCGTCCATGTTGGTCATGGCCGCGCTGGTCGGTGTGCTGCTGCTCGTCGTCGTCGCGCTGTGTTACCGGCTGTGGAAGCTCCGTCAGGTGGGCGGCACGGCCGCGATCCTGCGAGACGTTCCCGCCGTCGGCGGCCATGGGTGGCGTCACGGGGTAATGCGTTACCGTGGTGGGGAAGCGGGCTTCTATCGGCTGTCTAGCCTGCGTTGGTGGCCCGATCGGCGACTTTCCCGTCGCGGCCTCGAGGTCGTGTCGCGGCGTTCCCCACGTGGTGACGAGTTCGACATCATGACGCACGAGATCGTGGTGTTGGAGTTGCGCGACATCAGTCCGGAACGGCGGCGCGGTTACGAGATCGCCTTGGACCGTGGGGCGTTGACGGCATTCACCTCGTGGGTGGAGTCGCGCCCGTCGCCACGGGCGCGCCGGCGTTCGTACTAGCCGCCCGGCTTCCAGAGCACGTCGCCATCGGGGTTGGCCACCCGCGAAAGAATGAACAGCAAGTCCGACAGGCGATTCAGATACTTTGCCGGTAGCACGTTGACCGACTCGCCGTGCTGTTCGATGGCCCGCCACGCGGAGCGCTCCGCCCGCCGCGACACCGTGCGGGCCACGTGTAGCAGCGCGGAGAGCGCCGTACCGCCGGGGAGCACGAACGAATTCAGTGCGGGCAGTGGCTCGTTGAACTGGTCGCACCACGCCTCGAGGCGGTCGACGTAGTCCTGACTGACGCGCAACGGCGGATGCTCGGGGTTCTCGACCACCGGCGTCGACAGGTCGGCCCCCGCGTCGAACAGGTCGTTCTGAATCTGGCGCAGCACCTTCAGAATGCGCTCATTGGGCTGCCCAACGG
>JAOPVF010000115.1 GCA_025963195.1 Mycobacterium sp.
CGCTCATTGCCGCGAAGACCGGCGAAGGTGAGCGCCCGCCAGCCGATCCGCAACGCCACTCCGAGCGCGGCTGCGTCGGGACCGTGTCCGGCCACGTCACCGACCATGACGTGGACCGTCCGGTCAGGAGTCTGGACGAAGTCGTAGAAGTCTCCACCGAGCGTGGCGTTCTGGTGGCGGGGCCGGTACTGGGCGACGATGTCGACACCCGGGTTCTCCAGCAGGAGGGGCGTGGGTTGCAGCCCCCGCGCGAGGCGCGTGTTCTCCTGGGCCGTCAACCGACTCGCATGCAGTTCGGCGGCGATGCTCTGAGCGCGCTTGCGTTCGATCGCGTAGAGCAGGGCGCGGCGCAGCGTCTCGGGGTCGACCCGTCCCTTGACCAGATAGTCCTGGGCGCCGGACGCCACCGCCGAGACACCGAAGTGTTCGTCGTTGAATCCGGTCAGCACGACGACCGGCACGTTGTCCGCCCGCTTCGCAATCCGGTCCAGCGCGCTGATCCCGGTGGCGTCCGGCAGCTTGAGGTCGAGCAGCACGCAGTCCGGGCGAACGTCCGCCATCTTGCGCTCGGCGTCCGCCATCGACCGCACCCACACCACGCGGATGTCGGCGTTGGCGTCGGAGATCAGCTCTTCGACCAGCCGGGCGTCGCCCCGGTCGTCCTCCACCAACAGAAGTGACAGCGCCTGTTGGGGGGGACCGGGGTCAGAGCCGGGGCCGACCATGGACATCGGCTCTGGGGGATGTGGTGACGCATCTAGTGACAATGGGTCGACAATACCCAGCAAGCATCACACACGAGGCTCGGCATCGCGGACACCGCGATAGATTCCCCACCGCACGATCCACCGCATCAAGACGTGTTCGAACGACCATGCGGGAAACCGGACGGCACGGCCGCTCGGGGTGAACACCTCGAGCCCGTCCCGCTGGATGCCGATCACCGAACCCCAACGCAGCTTCGGAGGCCGGTACGAGCGCATCGGCCTGCCCTCGAATTCGGCGAGGACGTTGTGCGCCAACAGCCCATCTGCTCTGTTGCGGGCCGAGCTTCGAAGCGGGTCGGTGGCGGCGACGTCCCCTACCGCGAACACGCCGGGGTGATCGGGCACCCGCAATTCCGGGGTGACGCGGACGAAGCCGTGCTCGTCGAGGAGATCCTTCGGCAACCAACCGGTGTTGGGCCGCACCCGTCCGACCGTCCACAGGACGGCGTCGGCGGACGACGGTGACTGTCCGGTGCTCCACTCGACCGGGTCGCTGGTGATCCGATCACCGGTGAATCCGTTCGGAAGCACGGCGCGGTGGCCGGGATGGAGCACGACGCCTGCCTCGTCGAGTCGACGTCTCACCCGGTCCCATGCCCGGGTGTGGTGCTGGAGCAATGCGCGTTCGCCGGGAAAGTAGAGGTCGACCCGCGTGCCGGGCCACGTCCTCGCGATGTTCGCGGCGCTGCTGACGGCCGCGGCGCCGCCGCCGACCACGATCACCGACGTGGCGGCGGCAAGCAGATCGTGTGCGGCACGTAGGCCCGCGCCGATCTCGTCGGCGGACTGAAACGTGGGCTGACGCCAGAACCCGTTGGCGACACCCGTCGAGATGACCAGGGCGTCGTAGCCCTCGTCCGTCGACGCGCCGTCATCGCCCCGAACGGCAACGGTCCGGTTCGCCAGATCGACCCCCGTCAGCGTGCCGTGGACGGTGCGCACCCGGTCCAGTCCCCGGAACTGATCGAACGATATCCAGTTGTGCCGGGCCCAGTGGTCGGGGCGGCTGATCCGCCATCCGAGCTCCTGACCGCTCACCAGCGCAGGCTTGGCCGAGATGCCGACGACGTGAATGTCGGGAGCATGCTTGGCAAGCCGGATCGCGGTCAGCACGCCGCTGTCGCCGAGGCCCGCGATGACGATGCGTTTACTCATGGTCCCGCTCACTGGTGGCCGTAGTCTTGCAAAATGTAACACGTTCTAGTTCTGCCTCCGGTCGGGTACGAAGCCCGGGCGTAGCGTGATGACATGACTTTCGATGGTTCGGGAACGGACGTGCGGCGTAGGGGTTTCAACGAAGCCATCACACGACTGTGGAGTCTTGCCGCGCCCGCATACGACGCTCAGTTCCTTCAACGGTGGGTCTACCGTCCGGCGCAGGACGAGGTGGTCGCGCGACTGAGGGCGGCTGGATCTCGCAAAGTGGCCGACATCGCATGCGGCACGGGCATTCTCGCCGATCGCATCGAGCGCGAGCTACATCTCGACGAGGTGTACGGGGTAGACATGTCCGACGGCATGCTCGCCCAGGCCAAGGCGCGATCGTCGCAGGTCAAGTGGTTGAAGGGGCCTGCCGAGCAACTTCCCTTCGACGATGGCGCGCTCGACGCCGTGGTGACCACGTCGGCATTCCACTTCTTCGACCAACCGGCGGCGCTTGCCGAGTTCCACCGGGTTCTCGCCCCCGGAGGTCTGGTGGCGGTCGCGACGATCAGCCCGGCGCCGCCGCAGGCGCTGCAGTGGCTCTCCGACAGCCGGTTCACTCCCGCGCACAGTCCGTCGCCTACTCAGATGCGGAAGTTGTTCGAAGCTGCCGGGTTCACCATCCTCGATCAGCACCGCGTCGACCGGCCGATCTGGACCAAGCTGGTCCCTGATCTCGTCACCTTCGGGGGCAAGGTCTAACCAGCGCCACGCCAGCGCATCGTCTCGAGCGCGACGGCAACGTGGACGTTGTTGCGTCCCAAGGGTTGTGGTAGCAGCCGATCGGCGCGGGCCATCCGCCGCAGCAGGGTGTTCCTGTGGATGAACAGCGCCGCGGCGGCACTGGACGCATTGCACCGTTCGGTGACGAAGCACAGCACGGTGTCCCGCAGTTCGGCGTCGGCCACCTCGAGGTCGCCGAGGGTTCGCTTGATGAATTCGTCTGCCTGCTCGGGGTTTTGGGTGATCAGTGAGACCAGTTCGACGTCGTCGAAGCCCGCGATCCGCTGAGTGGAGTTGAGCCGGCCCATCATGCGCTGGGTGGTGAGGGCGTCGAGGTGGCTGCGCCGGAATCCCTCGATACCAGCCGACGTGGAGCCCAGCGCGATCCGCACGCCAGGATGGTGCGCGATCGCGGTGGTGAGCTCGGCCTGCTCCGGTGCCGTCGCCCCCGGCAGCCACACCCATCGGGTTGCCGCGCTCGCGAGCACGCTCAGGGGTCGGTGCGCAGAGTGCCGCCCAAGGACTTCCGTCACTCGCTCGAGCTGGCCGAGGTCGGAATCGGGCTGGTCGGTCCACACGATCACCGCGGTGTGGGTGTCGTTGAGCCGGTAACCAAGCCGCGCCTCGGCACGCTCGCGGGTGATCGGCGCGCCATCCAGGATCAGGGCGACGGTTTCGCGCCGCTCGGCGTGGGTGCCCCGGGTGAGCTCCTCGCGTTCGGCCTTCATCCGCGCTGCAATGCCGTCGATGGTGGCGTCGATGAACGACGAGATGGACAGCGACGAGACGTCGAGCAGCTCACGCAGTTCGTCGGGATCGGAGGTCAGCTCGAACGCGACCTCCATCCAGCGTCGCCACGCCACGTTCTGACCGATTCGGTAGGAGTTCAGCGCCGAGTCGTCGAGGCCTCGGCGCACCATGTCGCGCGCGATGCCGAGCGGCTCGGAACCGAGGTTGGCCGGGACAGGAGCGCCCGGGTCTCGGACGTTGGCGGCCGCCCAGTGCAGCAGGTTCGACCGGTTGGTGCGAAGGTTGGCCGCACGCAGCACGGGGTCGGTGGCGACGGCATGGGTGGTGTCGGCGGACAGCGTGGCCTCCTGGAGTTCCTCGAGCCATTCGGCGCGGAAGTTGAGCACGATCTCCGCGCCCTGGCGCATCAACTCGCGGGTCCGTTCGGACGAGCGCGGCCACTCCATGTGCATATTGCACCACTCTTCGATCGATCTAGTGCAGTTTGTCCCTGTTTTGTGGTGACGTTCGACCTCACCATGGATGGACACATCCGACCGTCCCGCCATTCGAGGAGCCCGCCGATGTCCAGATCACCCCATCCAGGAGACATCGAACACGTCGACGTTCTGATCGTCGGGGCAGGCATCTCCGGAATCGGGGCCGCCTACTACCTACAGCGCGACCATCCGGGCAAGAGCTACGCGATCCTCGAGGCCCGCGAGTCCATCGGCGGCACGTGGGACCTGTTCCGCTATCCGGGGATCCGTTCGGACTCCGACCTGCACACCTTCGGCTACGAGTTCAAGCCGTGGGAGGACGACAAGGCCATCGCGGGGGCCGACAAGATCCTGGACTATCTGCGCGAGACGGTCGCCGAGAACGGGATCGACGGCCGGATTCGGTTCCAGCACAGCGTGATCAGCGCCGAGTGGTCGACGCAGGAGGCGCGCTGGCTGGTCGAGGTTCAGCGCGCGGACACCGGCGAGCGGCTGACGATCGCCTCGGGCTGGATCTTCGGTGCCACCGGCTACTACCGCTACGACGAAGGGTTCACCCCGACGTTCGAGGGTCGTGACCGGTTCGCAGGCGAGATAGTTCACCCTCAGCATTGGCCCGCCGATCTGGACTACCGCGGCAAGCGGGTCGTGGTCATCGGCAGCGGCGCGACCGCGGTGACCCTGGTGCCTGCGCTGGCCGGCGATGCCGCCCACGTGACGATGTTGCAGCGCTCGCCCAGTTACGTCATGCCGGTGCCGTCGGAGGACGCCATCGCCAACGCACTGCGCAAGCTGCTCGGCAAGGAACGGGCCCATGGGATCACCCGTCGCAAGAACATCGCCCAGCAGCGGGCCATCGTCGGGTTCTGCAAGCGCTATCCCCAGGCGGCGCGGCGATTGATCCGCTTCCTCAATGCCAAGCAACTTCCCGAGAACTATCCCGTCGACGAGCACTTCAACCCGACCTACGCTCCGTGGGATCAGCGCCTGTGCGCCGTGCCCGACGGTGACCTGTTCAAGGCGCTCAGCGACGGGAGCGCGTCGGTGGTCACCGACCGGATCGCGGAGTTCACCGAGGGCGGCATCCGGCTGGAATCCGGCCGCGACCTCGAGGCCGACGTCATCGTCACCGCGACCGGCCTGAACCTGCAGTTGCTCGGCGGCATCACGCTGAGCGTCGACGGCACGCCCGTGAACCCCGCCGAAACTACCGCCTACAAGGGCCTGATGCTCAGCGGTGTGCCGAACCTGGCCGTCGCGATCGGCTACACCACGTCGTCGTGGACGCTGAAGATCGGCCTTCTGTGCCAACACTTCTGCGCGCTGCTGTCACACATGGACGCAGGCGGCTACACCGTCTGCTACCCCGAGACGCCCAGCCCGGCCATGCCGACGCGGCCCCTTCTCGACTTCTCCGCGGGCTACGTGCAGCGCTCGCTGCACATGTTGCCCCGCCAAGGCGACGGTGCACCATGGCTGACCTCGATGAACTATGCCGACGACGTGAAGCTGCTGCACGCCGACGAGGTCACCGACTACAACCTCCGGTTCCGCACTCCTACCGCAGACATGGCGGTAACCACGTAGGTGAGTAACCTACGGACGTGGTCGACCTGCACCCCGACATCGCCGTGCTCGCTCCCCTGCTGGGCACGTGGGCGGGGCATGGCATCGGCGAGTACCCGACGATCGAGTCGTTCGGTTATCTCGAGGAGATCACCTTCGGCCACGTCGGCAAGCCGTTCCTGGCCTACGGCCAGAAGACGAGGTCCGACGACGAGACCGGCCGTCCGTTGCACGCGGAGGTCGGGTTCGTGCGGGTGCCGTCACCTGGGCGCATCGAATGGGTCCTCGCGCATCCCAACGGGATCACCGAGATCGAGGAAGGCACGCTGACGGTCGACGGGACGGCGATCGTGATGGAGCTGACCACGACGTCGGTTGGGCTGACCGCCTCGGCGAAGGACGTTACCGCCCTTGGCCGTTGGATCCACATCGACGGTGACGAATTCACCTACGCGCTGCGCCTGCGCGCCGTGGGCCAGCCGCTGCAACACCATCTGGGCGCGACGCTGCGGAGAACACGCACGTGACCGATCAGACCAGATCGGATGGACGGATTCGCGTCCCCTCCGACCTCGACGCGGTGACCGCGATCGGCGACGAGGATCACTCCGGTATCGACCCAGCGGCCGTCGACCGGATCTGGCAGGCCGCACGGCACTGGTACCGGGCGGGCATGCACCCGGCCATTCAGGTCTGTCTGCGGCACGACGGCAAGGTCGTGCTGAACCGGGCGATCGGGCACGGCTGGGGCAATGGCCCGCAGGATCCGCCGGACGCCGAGAAGGTTCCGGTGACGACGTCGACACCGTTCTGCGTGTACTCCGCGGCCAAGGCGATGTCGACGACCGTCGTGCACATGCTCGCCGAACGTGGGGTGTTCTCGCTCGACGACAGGGTCTGCGACTACCTGCCCACCTACACCAGCCACGGCAAGGACCGCACGACGATCCGGCACGTGATGACCCACAGCGCGGGCGTGCCCTTCGCGACGGGCCCGAAGCCGGACCTCAAGCGGATGAACGACAGCGAGTATGCCCGCGAGATGCTCGGCAACCTGAAGCCGATCTACCGGCCTGGGCTGGTGCACGTCTATCACGCGCTGACGTGGGGACCGCTGGTCCGCGAGATCGTCTCGGCCGCAGCGGGCAGGGACATCCGCGACGTGCTCGCCACCGAGATCCTCGATCCGCTGGGGTTCCGCTGGACGAACTACGGTGTTGCGCCGCAAGACGTTCCGCTGGTCGCGCCGAGCCACGCCACCGGCAAGCCGCTGCCCCCGCCGATCGCGGCAGCCTTCAAGCTGGCGGTTGGCGGCACGACACACCAGATCATCCCGTTCACCAACACGCCGCAGTTCCTCACCAGCGTGGTGCCGTCGTCCAGCACCGTCTCGACGGCAGACGAGCTGTCCCGGTTCGCCGAATTGCTCCGTCGCGGTGGCGAACTCGACGGCATTCGGATCATGAAACCCGAAACCTTGCGGGCCGCCACGACGGAGGCACGCCGGCTGCGCCCGGATCTCGCCATGGGCCTGGCTCCGCTGCGCTGGGGCACCGGATACATGTTGGGCTCCAAGCGGTTCGGGCCGTTCGGCCGCAACGCGCCCGCCGCGTTCGGGCACACCGGCCTCGTAGACATCGCGATATGGGCCGACCCGGCGCGCAAGCTCGCGGCAGGGGTGGTCAGCAGCGGCAAGCCAGGCGGGCACCGGGAGGCCAAGCGGTATCCCGCGCTGCTGGACGCCATCGCCGCCGAGATCCCCCGATGACCCCTCCCCCGTACGAACCCCTTCGCGACGACCACGCCGAGCTGCTACGGCGGCGAGCGCTGACCGAGGATGCGGCGCGACCCGATGCGGTCGAGCGCAGGCACGCGTCGAACGGACGCACGGCGCGCGAGAACGTCACCGACCTCGTCGACCCCGATTCGTTCGTCGAATACGGCCGCTTCGCCATCGCCGCGCAGCGATTCCGCCGTGACGTCGACGACCTCATCGCGCGCACGCCCGCCGACGGCCTGGTGGCGGGCACCGGCCGCATCGACGGCAGCCCGTGCGCCGTGCTGGCCTACGACTACACGGTGCTCGCAGGCACGCAGGGCGCACTCGGCCACCGCAAGAAGGATCGACTGTTCGACGTGATCGAGCGGTTGCGGCTGCCCACCGTGTTCTTCGCCGAGGGGGGTGGGGGCAGGCCGGGTGACACCGACTATCCCACGGTCTCGTCGCTCGACGTCCGCGCATTCAAGCTGTGGGCTGCGTTGTCCGGTCTGGTGCCGCGGATCGCGGTCGTCAACGGACGATGCTTCGCGGGCAATGCCGTCATCGCAGGCTGCGCCGACCTCATCGTCGCCACCGAGAACGCCTCCATCGGGATGGGCGGGCCGGCGATGATCTCAGGCGGCGGGCTGGGCGACGTGCCCCCCGACGACGTCGGTCCGATCTCGGTGCAGGCGCCGAACGGGGTGGTCGACGTCGTGGTGGCCGACGAGGCGCAGGCAGTAGCGGTGACCAAGAGGCTCATCGGCTACTTCCAGGGCCCGACCTCGGCGATTGCCGTCGCAGACCAAACCGCCTTGCGCACCATGGTTCCCGAGCGGGCTCGACGTGCATATCACGTCGGCCCGATCATCGAGACGCTCGCCGATACGGGGTCCGTCACGTTTCTGCGGCAGCGCTTCGCACCGGAGATGGTTACCGCGCTCGCCCGCATCGACGGCCGCGCCGTCGGCGTCATCGCCAACGACACCATGGTCATGGCCGGGGCGATCACCGCGGGCGCATCGGACAAGGCGGCCCGCTTCCTGCAGCTGTGCGATGCGTTCGGGCTCCCCGTCGTCTCGCTGATCGACTGCCCCGGTTACATGGTCGGCCCGGCCGCTGAGGCCGAAGCGCTGGTCCGCCACGGCTCGCGCATGCTGGTCGCAGGGGCTTCGATGCGGGTGCCGCTCGTCGCGGTGATCCTCCGTCGCGGCTATGGGCTTGGCGCACAAGCGATGTGCGGTGGTGGGCTGCACGAACCGTTGCTGACCGTGGCCTGGCCGGGTGCCCACCTCGGTCCGATGGGGCTCGAAGGTGCCGTCCGGCTTGGGCTTCGCAAGGAGCTCGAGGCGATCGCCGACGACGGCGAGCGTGAGGAGCGGGTCCGTCAGGCCACGGCGTCCGCGCAGGAGAATGCCAAGGCGCTCAACGCCGCCCAGCTCTTCGAGATCGACGACGTCATCGACCCCGCCGAGACCCGCACGCTGATCGCGTCGACCCTGGTCGCAGCTGGATGGCGCGAAGTCGACTCCCCGCGAACGCGTTTCGTCGACACCTGGTAGGCGGCTAGTTTGTTCAGGGTGGTGGTTGTGGTTGGAAGGGTTGGTACCACCACCATTGGGCGCGTTCGCCGGTAGGTCCTTGGCAGGGTTTGACCGGGGGTGGGGGTGTGGTCGGGGGGCGGGCCAGCGATCCGGCCTTCAGCGGTCGGTGTTCTTGGTCGGTGACCACGAGGTGTGGGGCGGGTCCGGTGATGGTGATGGCGCCGCGATGGTGGGCCCGGTGGTGATACGGGCACACCTGATCGAGGGAGAACCGGCCCTCCCGCATGCCCTTCGCGCAGCGCGGGAATTCCTCGATGCGGTGTGCGACGGCGACGATGGTGTCGGCGTTGTGCGGTGACACGCCGGTCTTCCATGCCACCAGTGCCGGCACCGACCGCGCACCGGTGGCGCCCCACAGCTCGTCGCGGTCGATCTCGGCGACGATGTCCACGATCTGACCGTCGATGGCGTTGCGCTGACCGGTCAACTCCGCCAAGTTCTCGACCAACCCCTCCAGACGCTGCGCCGGGCTCACCCCCGGGGAGCGAAAGAGCCAGCGGGTCGGCCACCTCCGCGACACTGCTGCGAGATCGCGTTCGCCGCGATTTTCGCGATCTGACAGCAGTCTCAGCGCGGTAGAAGTGGCCCCCGGTGGAAGTTGACGGGTGTCGACTTCCTATCGTGACCAGATGAGCAACGACGCTGATACCGATCGGGTCGCGGGTCTCGCGCAAAAGGTCGTCGCCGAGCATGATCCGAAGTCGGTCCCCATCCCCGAATTCCTCGCGGCCTGTTACGACGCCGGCCTTTCGTGGGTGCACTTCCCCGAGGGCTTTGGCGGCCTTGGCGTCTCGCGCGGGCTGCAGGCCGTTGCCGACCGGATCCTGCAGGGCGCGGGCGGCCCCGTTCCGCTGGGGCTCAACCCGATGGGTTACGGCATGGCGGCGCCCACCATCCGTGAGCACGCGCAGAGCGATGACGTGAAGAAGGCCTGGTTGCGGCCGCTGGCCAGCACCGAAGACCTCTGGTGTCAGTTGTTCTCCGAGCCGGGTGCCGGTTCGGATCTCGCCGGGCTGGCCACCTCGGCCGTGCAGGACGGCTCGGATTGGGTCATCAACGGGCAGAAGGTGTGGACCAGCCTTGCCCACCGGGCGCGCTGGGGTCTGCTGCTCGCAAGGACGAACCCGGACGTGGCCAAGCACAAGGGCCTGTCGTACTTCGTGATCGACATGCACGGCCCCGGCGTCGAGACCCGGCCGCTGCGCCAGCTCACTGGTCAGGCCGAGTTCAACGAGGTCTACTTCACCGACGCCCGGATCCCCGACGCGCACCGCCTCGGTGCGATCGGCAATGGCTGGAACGTCGCGATGACGACGCTGATGAACGAGCGCAGCGCACTCGGCGGCAGCGCCAGCAGACGCGGCGCGGGCACCATCGCCGACGCCGTCTCGCTGTGGGCCTCGCGCCCCGATCTGCAGACCCCGGTTCTTCGTGACCGGCTGGCCCAGCTGTGGCTTCGCGCCGAGGCGCAGCGCCTCACCTCCGAGCGCTCTCGGGCGGCAGCCACCGTCGGCGGCCCCGGCCCTGAAGGCTCGATCGGCAAGCTGGTGGGCGCGGAACTCAATCAGCACATCTACCAGTTCTGCATGGATCTGCTTGGGCCAGAAGGGGTTCTGTACCACGGCTACGGCACGGGTGGGAGCGACGATGACGAGTCCGACTGGCGGGGTCCGATCCAGCAGCGCTTCCTGCGCAGCCGTGCCAACACCATCGAAGGCGGCACATCCGACGTGATGCGCAACATCCTCGGCGAGCGGATCCTCGGGTTGCCCGG